>NZ_JBQRKO010000012.1:0-160669 GCF_052318935.1 Niallia sp. 01092
GCCAATACAAGAACTAGTGTTCCAGTTATATCTTCTTTTAAACTAAAAAAAGAAGGCGATTCATCTCCCACCTACTCTCTTCGTTCCTTGAGGAAGGAGTCTTCTCGCTCAACTATGATAAAAAATTCGATAACATGTGCCACACCTAAAGCTTGCACACTGATTTCTTTTTCGGCATACGTAAAAGCTACCGGTGATAATAACGAGTTAAAAAACTCGTTTTCCTCTAACGCTTGCAGCCATGGTGTAATATCTTGATCTTTATAAGGCTCTGAAGAAAATCCAAAAATTATCGTAATAATCATTATAATAGGCAACCACAAAAATACCGTTTTTTTCATCATATTCTCCTTCTAAATAAGAAATGCGCAGGCGCCTTGCTCAGCCCTGAAGAAAAATGTTCATTTTACTCGAAAAGTGCTTTTTACTTTTAGGGGCAAAGGGTTATTTTTCACAAGGGCTAGGCGCCGGAGCTAGACACTCGTCTAAGTTTAAAAATTTTATACTTATTTTTCTATGAAACTTCCTTTTATAGGAAATATTCTATTTTCTCATCAAAACTATGCAATATGCTATTTTTTTGCTATTCTTTATTATAGTCTATCAAATTATGTAAAGATATGGAGGATTTTATCGAATGGTTTCCACTAAGCCAAAAAAGAAAAAAAGAATATGGCTACGAATACTACTCAGTCTATTCCTGTTAATTATTATTGCTATTGGTGCTTATATATTTTCTATCTATAAATCTTTAACAGATGCTGTTGGTACAATGCATCAGCCTGTTGAAAGAACAGCAAGCAAACGAGTAGAAGACATTCAATTAAATAAAAAAGAGCCTTTTTCCATTTTAATGCTTGGAGTGGATGAACGGGACGGAGACAACGGCCGCTCCGATACGATGATCGTACTTGCCGTTAACCCTAATAATAATTCTGTTAAAATGCTAAGTATTCCTCGTGACACAAGAACGGAAATCATTGGCCATGGTACAAGCGATAAAATCAACCATGCCTACGCATTTGGCGGTGTCGCTATGTCGATGGATACAGTTGAAAACTTTCTTGATATCCCAATTGACTACTATATGCAAATCAATATGGAAGGATTTAAAGATATCGTAAATGCTGTTGATGGAGTGACAGTTCAGAACGATTTAGACTTTACGTATGAAGGGATTCACTTTCCAAAAGGATCTATTACATTAGATGGCGACAAAGCCTTAAAGTTTTCTCGTATGCGTTATGATGACCCACGTGGTGATTATGGACGTCAATTAAGACAACGAGAAATCATTCAAGCGGTGATAAAAGAAGGAGCAAGCTTAAATTCCCTTACTAATTTTGGTGATATTTTTGATGCATTAAGTAAAAATATTAAAACCAATCTTACTTTTGATGAAATGGTAGAAATTCAACAACATTATAAAGCGGCTGCAAATAACATAAATCAAGAAACCATTACAGGTTCAGGTCAAAAGATAAATAATATATGGTATTTAATCGTTCCTGATGAAGAAAAAACAAAAGTTCAAAAGGAAATGAAAGAACAGTTAGAAATAAAATAATAAAAGCTAGACACACTTCAGGCTTCAATAAATTTATTCTTTCTTAACCTTTTAGAAAGCTGTTTTCGTATAGATTGTTGCTTTTAAACTCGCAGCCTGAATACACTCCGCTTTCCGTGGGCGAGCGTCGAGCCTCCTCGTCGCATACGCTCCGTGGGGTCTCGTCTTTCTCGCATTCCCACAGGAGTCTACGTGTATGCAGGCTGCTAAGAAACGCTTTTCCAAATGTATTATAAAAAACAACAAACTTTTAGAAAACAGCCATTAGAAAAAATCCTTTACACTCACATTTTCACTACAAATGTGAGTGTAAAGGATTTTTTCTTGTTTAGAGATTTGTATTTCTTACGTTCCTCCAAAAGGAAACTTGCTTCCATTCCACATTGATGGCTCATTATAAATCGAGCTTTTGTTGATGAGTCATTATCATTTGCTAATTAGAAACATTCCCCGACATTTCCCGGAAAATATCATGTCGTGTTTTGTTGGAATTTTCTGTTTCTTCTGATTATCGCAACGAATGTTATTTAAATACTATAAATCATTCTATACTTCACGATTTTTTTCACATCTCATAAATTTCAATTGGCAGTCCATCTGGATCAGCAAAAAAGGTATATTTTTTATTTGTATAAGGATCGGTTCTTACTTCTTCCACCTCAATGCAATGGTCTGCTAAATAACCTATTGTTTCATTAATATCTTCTACTTCAAAGGCAATATGACGTAAGCCTGTTGCTTCAGGATAACTAGGTCTTTCTTTTGGGTTAGGAAAAGAAAACAATTCAATTTGATATACATCATTTACTTTTAGATCTAGTTTATAGGATTCTCTTTCTGCCCGAAAAACTTCTAATTGAGGAGTAAATCCTAGTATATCCACATAAAAATATTTTGATTTTTCATAGTCGCTGCAAATTATGGCAATATGGTGAATCCTCTTTATCTTCATCATGTTAGCACCTTCCTTCAAAAAACGTTATAGCTTCAAGACTAATTACTACTCTCGAAGCCACAAGTATAGGCTCTTCAAAAACACTTGGCTTTCTAAGGCGAAATTTGTAAAGTGCAGAGTTACCGTTTTAGGGTAATAGGCATCCGAACAAGACGAGCAACGACGAAAGCGAGCGTTTGCCGCCAGCCTAACTTCCCTTATGCCAATTCCACGCACTTCCAATAATCATTTCTAAATCACATTCAGCCTTCCATCCTAATTCTTTATAAATTTTATCAGAAGAAGCAACAAGTCTTGCAGGATCTCCAGCACGTCTTTCTGCAAAAACAACCTTTGCTTTTTGTTCCGTTACTTTTTCACATGTTTCAATCACTTCTTTTACAGAGTAGCCTACTCCATTTCCTAAATTATATGTTTCTGCTTCCTTGCGACCATCTAAAAGTGCTTCCAATGCTTTAATATGTGCTTCCGCAAGATCGGTTACATGAATATAATCACGGATACAAGTGCCGTCTTCTGTTGGATAATCTGTTCCAAACACAGAAATGGAGTCTCTTTTACCTAATAAATGCTGTAAGATAATCGGAATTAAATGCGTTTCTGGATCATGATTTTCGCCAATTTCACCTGATGCATGAGCACCTGCTGCATTAAAATAACGTAATACAACATAGTTCAATCCGTAGGCTTGATGAAAATCTGCTAAAATTTGTTCTACCATTAATTTCGATTTTCCATATGGATTAATTGGTAATGTTGCAGAGTTTTCCAAAATGATATCCTCTTCCGGTATGCCGTATGTAGCTGCAGTAGAAGAAAAAATAAAGTTTTTCACTTTATGCTTTAACATCACTTTCAATAAAGTTAATGTATTGGCAACATTGTTTTCATAATATTTATATGGATCTTGAACAGACTCCCCTACTAAGCTATAGGCAGCAAAGTGCATCACAGCTTTAATCGGATAGTTAGAAAAAATAGGTTCTAAATCTTCCTCTTTTCCTAAATCACCTTTTATAAATACAGCACGTGAATCAACCGCTTCCTCATGACCTGTTGTTAAATTATCTAAAACAACAACTTCTTCTTTCTCTACTAATTCTTTTACTAAATGGCTGCCAATATAGCCAGCGCCTCCTACTACTAATATCATAAACCTGCTCCTTTGCTATCAATCTAGTATGTATATCATTACAATCAAACTATCAAAAACGAATCGTATAATTTACGATCGTTTCATTCCCCCAATATCTGTATTTTATCATAGGAATACATGGCATTTAAAACTTTTCTTACCAAATTATTATATTCCAACTGATTCTATAGTGATTCGTTTAAACAAGAACCGGCATGATACTTATCAATATAACAAAAAAGATGCTACAACAAATGCTGCAACACCTTATTATTATACGTTTTACATTAAGAACCCATTTTATCGGGAACAGTTTTTTTCTTGTATTTTTGTTTTAATACATAATAAAAAAACGCAGCATGACCAACAAGATTTCTTTTCCATAATCTTTTTGGTTCCTTTACCATCCGGTACAGCCATTCTAGCCGAAGCTTTCTAAACATTTCAGGGGCCCGTTTTACATTTCCAGATGAAAAATCAATAAAAGCACCGACAGCAAGGATAAGGGTACAATTTAATTTCGAACGATTTTCTGCAATCCACTTTTCTTGAAGAGGCATTCCGAAGCCAACTAATAATATATCCGTTTTTTTATTATTAATGTCATCAATAACAGCTCCTGAATGGTTGGGATCATAATAGCCATGGTGCTCCCCTACAAACTCTAGTTGTTTATACTGTTGCTGCAGCCTCTTAAGCGCATCTTTTGCAATCCCTTGTTTCGCACCTAAAAGAAATATACGGTATTTCTGACTGTGACTACTATTTAAATGCTGAAACAATGCTGGAATAAAATCGGTGCCATTTAGATTCTCTTTAAATCGAAAACCAAATAGCTTAGCACCAACCTCAATACCAATTCCATCATTTAATAAAAGATCGCCATTATTTATTACATCACGATAATGACTATCTTCCTGCGCAAGATTATAGCAATGGTCATTTAAAAAATATAAATCAGTAGATTTTTTTTCACTTAAACGTTTATCAATATAATAAATGGCATCATTTGTATTTACTACATTTACGAGAATATTTCCCATCCATCTTTTTTCCATCATTCAATTAACTCTCCTATTTCTGTGTATCTTACATTATATAAAAAAACCGAGCTCGATACAATTCACCAACGGAACCAGTTTGAGTCAAGCATTTGTGGTCAGTTTTTTTATCCCCTAGAAAAGAAAGCGAATTCATTATTTTTGGTTTCTCTCTTGGTACATATTTTTCATTTTTTAAGTCTCTGTTCATTTTTATTGTTGATTTTAAAAGAAGGCCCGCAACCAATGTCATCAACCTAAGTTTCAAAAAACAGGAAAATAAGTAACTGATTAGGAAGTAAGGGTTTCCGTTCTGTTCTCCGAGGCTTACCGCTCGCTTTCCACGGGGCGAGCGAAGTGTATTCCACCTGCGGAACCCTATTTTCAAGGTAGCAAAAAGACAGCACCTCCATTCTTAAGTGAATGTCGTACTGTCTTTTTATCGCATAACCGAAACAAAAAGTATCTGTCTACTTTTTTATAAAAAACCTTTTAAAACATAGCGAAGCAACTCTTTTTTTCTTCGATTTTCTATCGTTAAATTGCGCCACTCTTTTACTTTGATTGGCGTTATATAAGGATGGTTGCTTATCTTTTTATTTACCGATGGAATAATGACGATGTCACCTTTTTTTACTCCCATGGTTATTTGCTGATAACCGTCAACTTGCAACCCTGTTTGCACTCCTTTTTTTGCTAAAAAACCATTTTCGATGACATAAATTTTGTCACTACCCTTTTTAGATAAAACACTCTTTTTCGGAATAGAGATGGCATTTAGTACTTTTTTTGTAATTATCTGCACATTGACATGTGTTCCACTTACCATTTCTTTTGGCTGTTCATTTAATTTAATAGTAAAAGGATACAGACTTTCTTTTTTAATAGATGCATGATCCTTTGGTAGTGCTGAAACATAATCAACCGCACCTGTATACTCTTTCCCGCTACTATCTTTTACAAGTACTTCCATTCCTTCTTTGATTTTTGTTCGTTCCGCTTCCTTAAGCAAACCTTCTACCTTCTGATCCTTCGAAACGACAGTTATAATAGGATTAGCTAAATCTTCTTTCACTTCAGCAATATAGCCAGAAATCGTGCTTCGTTCCAGTGAATTAGCTAATCCTGCTCGATGCATTTGCAGCAAAGCTTGCTTTTTTTCAATCACTGCGGCAACCTTTGCCTGCTCTTGTTGTTTGTCTAAAATTTGCTGTTGAACGGAAGTCGCAATATGCTCATTATTATTGTTATTATTTTCATTATTGTCATTTTCATTATTTTCGTTCTCATTATTTTCATCTAAGTTTGGAGGAGAAGAGGATAAACTAGAGAGTAAACGGGACAGCTCTCCCACTTGTACTTGCAGACTGCTCCGTTCCTTTTCTAATTGCTGAATCTCCAACGCCAACTCGTCTGTCGAATTTTTTGCCGTATTATTCTTATAGGCAAGCAGTGGTGTATTAGATTCGACAAATTCTCCGTTTTTCACTAAAAATCCACTGAAGTCACCTTTACTTTTATCCAAATAAACAGTTTGTTTTTCTAGCGGTAAACTTATTCCTTCTTTTCCTAATCTTTGCACTAAATCTCTTTCCGCAGCTTTAGTCCATGCATGTACATATGTACTGTGATCAAATGGATGTTTCGTTTTAAGCAGCAAGGTAATATTGGCACCAATAAATAAGATAATGACGATGAATAGCGCACTTTTTTTCCAGTTCATTTTTTTCCTCCTCTCTATATTATATTAATTCTTCTAACTTCCAGTATTGTGTTAATGCCGCTATCAGAAGAAAAAACACATAGATAACAACGACAAGCAATAGGATAAATGATCGGTTTTTCCCTGAAAGAGCAGTTAAATATTTATATTGAATATACATCATCCATAATTTAAATATGGTAATTTCCGTACAAAAATAATAGACTATTTTTTTGGTTGTAATAGCTTGTGCAATAATCCCTAATGAAAAGATGGAGGATAATGGTGTCAAACCAAAATACAGCTGCAAGGGTAGCAACAGTAATTTCTCCAAAAGCAGCACAAAGACTGCTATAAACTGAATATATAGTAGCTTTTGATAGTCTATATCTGTAAAGGCATAAAAATATAACGGTACTAAAAATAGATGAATAGAAAGAAATACCCATGCCCAACTAATTTGTCCAATTGCAAATAATAATTTGTTTAATTCAAAATCACTAGCACTGTATTGTGTTAATTCCCGAGAAACAACCTCATTTCCTATACCGAAAAAACTGCTTAATCCATACAGTACAGTTGTTACGATAAAAAGAAGAACAATGTTTTTTGTTAAACTTGCTATTTTTTCTGTTTTCTCAAGCTCATAAGAAAAACTCTTGATGGCTTTTAATCCTCGTATTACTTGGGCATAAAAATTCACCCTGAAACTCCCCCTTACAATCTACATAAATGGTTTAACAGAATCTATTCTATTATATAAAAAATAGTTTACTTGTAATTAATCTAATTATAAATAGGATGACTATCTTATTTTAACTGAAAACCAGATTATGTAAAGGTACTCAAGTATTTCTTGTACATGGTTCTTTAACTGGAGGTATGTAGTTCTTTAGCGATCATGTTGATTTTGGAAGGAAATTTGCGAGACTCCTGCGGAAAAACGGGATGGAAAGAAACCGCAGTGAGGTACGAGCAAGGAGGCTTGCAAGTTCGTCCGCGGAAAGCGAGTGAATTTCCTGACCATGATAAATCAACACTGAAATTTAACAGAGCCTATATAAAAAGAAAAACAGCGTAAATTAATTACGCTGCAAAAAAGAAGGAGTATAGGAGGACTTGATTGATTTTATTTTAAGAGGAATTTTTGTTTAAAAAGATTTTTTAAACAGGATGGATAAAATATTTAGGATTTCATTAATATAGAAGATTATCGTTATGTGGATGTCTGAGCAGATAAGCGCGGCAAAATTTCAGATTGAATGATATGCTCTAATTGAGCTATTCTTGTTTCATATTGTGCGATTTTTTTATTATTTTTTCCTTGCATCGCAATAAGTGTCACGAGCAAATCATTAATATTCGGTGCAATATTCACCCGCATCCTCCCCTTTTTAAGGAATCATCTGTTCCGTTTTTTTCGGATCTAAAAATTTTACATATTCCGCAATTACTTCGGTTACGTATATTCTTTTACCTTCCTGGTTTTCATAATTGCGTGTTTGAATTCTGCCCATGATTCCGATTAATGAGCCTTTCCTGCAATAATGAACGGTATTTTCCGCTGTTTTTTTCCAAAAAATACATTGAACAAAATCTGTTTCATATTCTCCAGCCTGATTGCGAAAATTGCGGCCAACAGCAACCGTTACATTTGTAACAGATGTTCCTTCCTGCGTCACCCTTAGTTCTGGGTCTCTGGTTAATCTACCTACCAATGTGACTTGATTAATCATATATGCCTCCTTTCTTTTCGGGTGTTTTTATCATACTAAAAAGTTCTTTTTATGAAAAATAGCGAAAAATAAGTTTTCAGATTGCTAACAAGCTGAATTCTTAATTTTCGCTAAGTGATTATTAATTCATTTGCCCATTTTTCGTCCTATACTGACAAAATCATTCATTTTTTTATTTTTTTAGAAACAGCATAATTTTTCACAGAAAATGAAAAAAAGATTCCCTTATACAAGGAATCTTTTTTTCTCATCTTACATTTTATTTGTTATAACTATCCACTACCGCTTTTACACTCTTCATTACGCCTTCTTTAAGGGCTGTTAATTTTGCAGTGCTTTCTTTTAATGAAGAGCTTGTAACACTGAAATAGAATTTCGCTTTTGGTTCTGTACCTGATGGACGTAGGCAGAACCAAGATCCATCTTCTAAATGGTATTTAATAACATTTGATTTTGGTAGATTGATTACTGATTCGGTTAAACCTACTAGTTTTTTGCTTGTTAAATAGTCTTCAACTGAAACTACTTTTAATCCACTTACATTTTCGATTGGCTGCTTGCGGAATGTATCCATAATGTAGGCAATCTGTTCTGCACCGTCTTTTCCTTTAAGAGTAAGAGATTCTAAACCTTCTTGATAGAATCCGTATTTTTTAAATATTTCTAATAAGCCTTCATATAAAGTCAGCCCTTTTGATTTATAGTAAGCGGCCACTTCTGCAGCAAAAATGGCAGACTGAACAGCATCCTTATCACGAACAAAATCACCAATCAAATATCCGTAGCTTTCTTCATAGCCGAAAAGGAAAGTATGCTCTCCTGTTTGTTCAAATTCTTTTATTTTTTCACCAATAAATTTAAAGCCTGTTAATGTATCGATTGTTGGTATGCCGTATGCTTTTGCAATCGTTCTGCCAATTTCAGATGTAACGATTGTTTTGATGACCACACCGTTTTCTGGGAGCTTGCCTTTTGCTTGTTTTTCCAATAATAAATATTCAAGCATTAATGCACCTAACTGGTTTCCTGTTAACACAGTGTATTCACCATTTAAATCCTTTACTGCCACTCCAAGGCGATCTGCATCGGGATCTGTTCCAAGAAGAATATCTGCATCAATTTCTTTTCCATATTGAATGGCAATTTCAAATGCTGCATGCTCTTCTGGATTTGGTGATTTTACGGTTGAAAAATTAGCATCAGGCAGCTCTTGTTCTTTAACAACGGTTACATTTTCAAAGCCAAATGCTTTTAATCCATCACGAACCGGTTTATTTGCTGTTCCATGTAATGGAGTAAAGACAATTTTCAAATCTTTTACTTCTGCTAAAGCGCCATTTAATTGAATCGTTTTTACCTTTTCCACATAGGCTGCATCTACATCTGCACCAATATAAGTTAATAAGCCTTTTTCAAGCAGTTCTTTCTCTTCTAACACTTCAATCGTTAATTCATTTTCTACGGCATTTACATACTTAATTATCGTATCGGCCGCTTCTGGAGGAAGTTGACCACCATCTTCTCCATATGCTTTGAAGCCGTTGTATTCAGGAGGATTGTGGCTTGCTGTAATCACTACTCCTGCAAACGTGTTTAAATAGCGGACAGCAAAGGATAATAAAGGTGTTGGGCGCAATTCTTCAAATAAGTATGATTTTACCCCAAGTTTCCCAACCACTTTAGCTACTTCTAATGCAAATTCAGGTGACTGATGACGAGAATCGTATGCAATCGCAACCCCGCGATTCATCGCTTCTTCTCCTTGTTCTACAATATACTTACCAAGCCCTTCGGCGGCTTTGCGAATAGTATAAATATTCATTCGATTAATTCCAGGCCCCAATTCACCACGCATTCCACCAGTGCCAAATTCTAAATGTTTATAAAAACTATCTTCCAATAATTTTTCAGATTGTTGCAACTCTACTAATTTTGCTTTTAATTTAGGTTCTAATTCTGAAAAACCAGTCCATTTTTCAACAATATCTTTATAAACCATATTCCCTGATGCCCACCTTTTGTATAATATTTAATCTACGTTAACATTACCTAAAATTTGTATATAAGTAAAGCGTTTTTATCAATTACCCTATACGTTTCCCTTTTATAGAAACGATCATGAGTTCCCCTCACATTCCCTTATGTAAAAGTGAATAAGCAATTGCGGACTCCCACAATAAAAGAGGCGCGAGCGGAGCAAACCATTCTACTACTAGATAATGTCCTACTTGTCCCATATCGCTACTTGAACGCCGCTCTTATTTGAAATAACACATAGAGAATACAACGAACCTTACAAGTATATAAGCGATAGCTTTAAGGTCTTTATTAAAGGCTGTTTTCTCAAAGTTTGTTGATTTTCATATGAAAAATGGGAGAAGCAGTGCTCAGCAGACTGAATACACGTAGACTCCTGTGGGAATGCGAGAAAGACGAGACCCCACAGGAGCGTATGCGACGAGGAGGCTTGTCGCTCGCCCACGGAAAGCGAAGTGTATTCAGGCTGCGAGTTTAAAAACAACATTCTATACGAAAACATCCTTATTAACTTGTTTACTCAGAATCTAGCCTTTTTTAAAATGCAAAAGAACTACATCTGAATTTGTCATCCTAAACTCCCCTTTTCCTTAATATATGTTTCATATTTCTACTTGATTAAACTACTCGCCTAGTTTTATTATATGTCGCATAATCAGCTAAAAGAATACGCGTGTTTCGAAATTTCGGCAGCACGTATACCATCTACAAATAAACCTCTCCATTACTATAACAAAATAATTTTATTCCGTTTTTTTATTTTTTTATCAATCTAAATATATATATAACCTTAAATTGTCATCAGCACGGTCGATAAATAATGTAAAGATTATATAATTATCTTGAAGAATACACTATTTAAGGAGAAGAGGAATTAGATGAATTTAAGTATTAAACAAAAATTAATTGGGAGCTTCTTATTGATTTCCCTGCTTTTTGGTATAGCTGCCTTTAATTCTTATACGAATGCTAAGAAAACGGATGAAGCATATAATTATGTTATTAACACCGTCATAGAAACGCGTTCTATAACGGAACAAATTCATACAAATATCGCCTTGCAGACAAGTTATTATCAAGGATATATGCTGAATCACAATTCGGAAGATAAAAATCAATTAAATGAAGCAAGTGCCACCATTCAATCATTAGTAGAAAAAGGAAAAAAGCTGGCTACCATCCAGGAAACAAGAGATCGATTGGCAGAAATAGAGAGGGTAAATGATCAATATGTCGAAATAGCAAATTCCAGTATGGATAGAGCAGCGAACAAAGAAGGAGACCTTCAAAACGACTTAAAACAAATGGATGCACTTTCCAATAATTTAACAGATCAAATAGAATCTTTTAAAACTTGGTTAAAAGACGAGAGATTAAACCCTGTATTAACTAAGACGAAAAAGGATTCTCAAACTCGCATCACGTATATGATTATTTTTAGCGTATCAGCTACGGCATTAGCTATTATTATCGGTTTAACTTATTCTTTATTCTTATCAAATACGTTAAATAAACTAAAAGATGCGACAAAAAAAGTAGCAGAAGGAAACTTAAATATTGAAGAAATTACGATAAAATCAAAAGACGAACTGTTTGAATTAAATGAATCGTTTAATCAAATGAAACATAATCTTACAGATATGATTCAAAATATTTCTGCAAACTCAGATCATGTTGCTGCATCTGCTGAACAATTAAATGCAAGTGCAGAACAATCAAGCAAAGCTTCCGAAACAATTGCATCGTCCATACAGCAAATTGCAAGCGGAAATGAATTTACTACTTCCAGCATTCAAACGAATACTCAAAACGTTGCATATATTTTAGAAAATATTTTAAAAATTTCACAGGATACGAAATTTGTATCTGAACTATCACAAACAGCTACACATAAAGCAGAAGAAGGAACCGTTTCTGTTCAAAACAATTTATCCCAAATGGAATTTATCCAAGATTCTGTCACTCGCATCAATACAGTGATCACCTCTCTTTCTGAACGGTCAAAAGAAATAGGGAATATATTAACCATTATTAGCAGCATTGCAGAGCAAACAAATTTATTAGCATTAAATGCAGCGATTGAAGCTGCTAGAGCCGGGGAGCATGGCAAAGGATTTTCCATCGTTGCAGATGAAGTCCGCAAATTAGCCGAACAATCCCAAACATCCGCTAAAAGCATTGCGGAATTAATTCTAGCGATTCAAAAAGAAACACAAGAGTCTGTAACCGTTCTTCATGAGGCAATGAGTACGGTCCAAAATGGGGTAGAAATTTCAAAAGAAACCGCACAAACTTTTTCTGAAATTTTAAACAGCACAAAAAATGTTACGCCTAAAATTGAACAAGTAACTGAAACGCTTTCCGATATTACAAAAAGTGTAAAAGAAGTAGATTCTATAGCGAATGAAATTGTAACTCTTTCCAAACAAAATGCAGCTGATACAGATGATGTAGCTGCATCAACAGAGGAACAATTAGCTTCTATGCAGGAAATTACTGCTTCAGCTGAAGAACTGGCAAGAATGGCAGAAGAACTTACCGGACTGGTGGGAAGATTTAAATTATAAGAAAAGTGTAATCTCCTTGATCAGCTTTATAGAAAATTGTTCTCATGACTCAAGATAGAGCTTTAGAAGCAGTGCCCTAAATTTTTTAGAGCACTGCTTTTTTGCTAACGCTCTTTTCGTATAGATTGTTGTTATTTAACCCACAGCCTGAATACACTTCGCTTTCCGCGGACGAGTGCCGAGCCTCCTCGTCGCCATGCTCTGCTTAAGTCTCGTCTTTCTCGCTTTTCCCGCAGGAGTCTACGTGTATTCAGGCTGCTCAGTGCTTCAGCCATGTTTATTATTTTTTTCAAAAACAACAAACTTTTAGAAAACAGCCTTTGCTAATTTCTTTCCTTTTCGATGGAAGCTGCTTTCCAAATGCTTCGGATAAAATACAAAACAACTAGCAACGTTAATCCACACAATAACAAAAACAAATAATGAAAGCCGGACATTACTTGTTCAAAGCCTGCATGATGCGGACTGCTCATCCATTCTTCCATAGATACATTCAACCAGCTATTCATAAATGTAATACTAATAGCAGTACCAAGCACCATTCCAATGTTTCTTAATAGAGCAATCGTACTGCTCATCATCCCTAAGAACTGGATTGGAACATAAAACATCATGATACTATAATTAGGAGAGGTTAAGATTCCCATTGAAAAACCAAGTAAACTGAAAAGAAAAATGAGCGTTGGCAAGGTTGTTGTTTCAGATAATAAACTTAAACCTATCATACTTGCACATAAAAGACTTAATCCAACCAACACAACTTTTATGCTTCCATACCGATCTGATAAGGAACCGCTAACCGGTCCAAATAAAGCTAACAATAGCGGATAACACATTAATAACAAGCCTGATTGATCAGCAGAATAGCCAAGTATTCCCCTTAAATAAAATGGTAATATGACCATTGAAGCAAAAGTAGCACAATAGCTGATGATTAAAATAATTCCTCCTGCCCGCACCATGCCAGAAGAAAAAATCCGCGGATGAATAAACGGATGCTCCACCCGTTTACTCCAATAAATAAAACCGAAAAAACTACCTATACTGAGGATAAAAATAAAGATCAAGTATGAATAAACGATCCCTTCCCCAATGCTGTTTAACACAATAACAAAAGAAACAATGCTTATACCAAATAATACACTTCCTAAATAATCAAAGGAGGATGTTTGCTGCTTTCGATCTGTCGGAATAAAACGCTGTGCCACCAAAAAAGCAATCACACTGATAGGAACAATTGTCCAGAAAAGCATTTGCCAAGTAAAAGCATTAATGATAAAACCACCGACAGACGGACCTAATAATGCACCGATGCCAACAGACGTACTAATAATCCCCAACGCTTTTCCCCGATGTTTGTCCGGATAGGAATCGGTAACAATCGCCATATTTACAGCTTGCAGCATAGAAGCACCGATGCCTTGTATGATTCGGCATAAAATAAGTACCGAAATCGAAGGAGAAAGGGCAGAAGCACTTGCACCAACGGCAAACACAAGATATCCAACATTATGTATTCTCTTTTTCCCGTATCGATCAGCCAATTTCCCCATAAAAGGCAAAAAAAGCATGATAGAGAGTAAGTATCCATTCACAATCCATTGTGTCAATGAAAAAGAAGAAGAATAATAAATGGAAATATCGGTAAGTGCAATATTCACAAATCCAGCAGAAAAATGAGAGAGAAAGGCTCCTGCACAAACAGATAGAAGCAAGAAGATAGAATGAGATTTATTTTCTTCTGCTTGGCCCATCCTGTGTGCGGATATAAAGTTGGAAAGATCTCCTTTTTTCATGATCATCACCTTTTTAACAGAGGGGATACTTCCCCTCGTTTTTACTCCATACTTATAGTGCGTATTCAAAAAGGTAACAAATTAGAAGCAAGAAGGTCGAGGCGGCGTAGCTTTGAGCAACACAGCGGACTTCCACAGGATGTGGTGACTTCAACGTTGCTAACAGGACGTGAGCGTTTTTAGTTGAAGATCCCCTGTAAATACGTGAGTAGCGGAAAAGCAAGCCAACGAAGAGATTCGCCGCTTATCATTTGGTGCCTTTTTGAACATCATCTTATAGGCATATTCTTAATAAGTACAAAATATTCCCAAATGTAAAGTTAATTATTTTGTTTTGCATGGATGATTACATCCTCCGAACTCGCTACCATTCCAAAAAATTGATCGATATTTTGCAACGTCATATCATGAGCTTCTTTTGAAAAAGCTGCCGTACAATCGGATAAAAAAATAATATCGTAATCAAGCATAAACCCATCCCGAGCAGTCGATTCCACACATACATTTGTACTGACGCCAGCCATCAATAATGTTTCAATTTTCATTGAACGGAGCACAGAATCTAATCGTGTATGAATAAACGCACTATATCGATGTTTTACTACTACGATATCTTTTTGATCAGGAGCAATCTCATAAAAACCTGCTCCCCATGTATCTTTTCTGCATACATCTGCCTGACTTTTATCTTTCAATCGTTTTTTCCAAGTAACTGAATCTGTACAATCTTCATGAATGGTTTGAACATAGATAATTGGGACATGCAAATCTTTTAATTCAATAATGAGCTTTTTTAAAGAGGGGAGCATCTTATCCACCATGCTGACATCCAATCCCTGTTTAGCTAAACTGCCTTCTTTATGACAAAAATCATTTTGAACATCTACAATAATTAAAGCAGCTTTTTCAAGATTCCCAGTTGTTTGCACACTATTACCTCTTCTCTTTGATTTTTCCTTATATGGGAGCTAATCCTTCCTATTATCTGTAATTATTTACTTCGTATCCGCCATTAACTCAACATTTGTATGATTTACGGCTTGGCTGTTTTCTCAAAGTTTTTTGTTTTTCACGTGAAAAAATGGGGAGAAGAAGTATTCAGCAGACTGAATACACGTAGACTCCTGTGGGAATGCGAGAAAGACGAGACCCCACAGGAGCGAAGTGTATTCAGGCTGCGGGTTAAATAACAACAATCTATACAAAAAGAGCATTAAATTTAATTAGCACAATGATAATAGTATTATCGACCTAAAGTTTTTAAATATTCTGTCGATATTATAAAGAAACTTAGCTGTCACCGGGGAGGTATTCTTTATGCGTAAAACCAAAAATTGGATAATAAAACCATCCATCTCAAAAAAATTAATTATTTCATTTTTATTAGTATTAGTTATTCCTAGTTTAATTGTTGGTTATAGCGCCTATCAATCAGCAAAAAGCAGTTTAGAAAGTACTATTTTAAATAGCGCTAAAAGTAATGTAGATGTACTTGATCAATTGATTTCACGGGAAGTAGATGAAAGAAAGACAGATATGGATTATATGGCAAAAGCATTAAATAAAACTAATTTTACCCAAGAAAAAGTTGAGCTGACAAATCGTGTACTAAACCAATATTCCAACTTACATAAAGATATTGAAACGATTTATATTGGAAGTGCAACAGGGCAGTTTATTAATGCGCCAGCAAGAGAAATGGATAAAAATTATGATCCTAGACAAAGAGACTGGTATAAACAAGCAACCAGCAGTAATGGAAACCTAGTAATTACTTCACCGTATACTGCTACTTCAACTGGAAACTTAGTGATAACAATTGCACAGCAACTGGAAGATAAATCAGGGGTTGTTGGCATAAATATTAACCTAGATGAACTTATAAAAATGACAAAACAAATTAAAATCGGGAAAGAAGGATACGCTTATATAATGGATCCCAATAAAATATTTATTGCACATCCTATCGAAAAATTAGGTACTTTTTCTAATCACCCTTTGATTGCCAAGATGTTTGCAGATAAAGATGGGGTTGGCGATTTGTCTTATCAATATCAGGGAGTAGATAAAAAACTTTTCTTTAACACGAATAAGCTAACTGGTTGGAAGATTGCCGGGACGATGAATCTAACAGAAGTAGAAGATGCTGCTGCAGACGTCTTTAATCGAACAGCATTGATTTTACTATTTTCTATACTGATAAGCGGTGTAATTGTTTACTTTATTATTATTTCCATCACACGTCCATTGCGAAAGCTTGTAGATTCTTCTAAAGTAATTAGCGAGGGAGATTTAACGGAAGAAATCACAATACGCAGGAAAGATGAAATTGGACAGCTTGGCGAGAGTTTTAATGAAATGTCTGCTTCCCTGCGTACATTAATAACGACAATAACTGCTTCTGTTGATAATGTAGCTGCATCTTCAGAAGAGCTGACTGCGAGTGCAGCGCAAACGAGTAAGGCAACTGAACATATTACACAAGCAATAGAAGCATATGCTAATGGACAAGAAACACAGTCCGAAGAAGTCGAAAGAAATGTATCACAAATACAAGAAATGAATACTGGCTTACAAAATGTTGCTGCGACGACATCCAATATTACACAGGAAGCCGTTCATTCTACAAAAATTGCAGAAAAAGGCGGAACACTTGTACAACAAACTGTAACACAAATGAATTCCATTGAATCTTCCGTAAAAAGTGCAGAAACCGTTGTAAAGGAATTAGGGAAGAAATCATCTGAGATTACGAAAATACTAGAAACGATGAATGCTATTGCTGATCAAACAAATTTATTAGCATTAAATGCAGCGATTGAAGCAGCAAGAGCAGGTGAATCAGGAAAAGGGTTTGCAATTGTAGCAGAAGAAGTCCGTAAATTATCAGAACAGTCTTCTAATTCCGCCAAAGAAATTGGGACATTAATCCATTTAATCGTTCAAGAAATAAACGTTAGCATTGAGACATTTGGACAAATGACTAAAGAAGTACAATCAGGTATTGATATTACGAAACAAACAGAGGAAGGTTTCCAAGTACTTTTCCATTCAACCGAGAAAATTGCTCATTACCTTGACGATATGAACGCGACGGTAGAACAGATGTCAGTCGGTTCGCAGCAAGTATCTGACGGTTTCGACCAAATTGCAGCCATTTCTAGGAAAAGCACTTCCTCGACACAAGAAATAGCAGCCTCTGCAGAAGAACAATTAGCATCGATGGAAGAAATCACTGCTTCTGCAAACATGCTTGCTTCTTTATCAGAAGAACTACAATCACTAATAAAGAAATTTAAAATAGAATAATTAAGATAAAAGGACACTAGTATATGAGGGTTAGTGTCCTTTCGCATGTATATCATAAGGAATCTTTATATATTCACAATCGTTCTCCCTTTTACTTTGCCTGCTAAAATAGCCGGCAGTGTTTCTGGCAATTCACTTAGTGTTACTTCTTGGTAGACAAAGTCGGATAAATTTTTAGGTTTTAAATCTGTCGCCAATCGATCCCATATGTTAATGCGTTCTCCCGTTGGACAATACACGGAGTCAATACCAAGTAAGTTAACTCCACGAAGAATAAACGGAAATACACTTGTAGGAACCTCTCCGCCACCAGTTAATCCACTAACAGCAACAGATCCTTTGTATTTTATTTTACTGATAATAGCAGCTAAAGATTCACCGCCAACAGGATCAATGGCGCCTGCCCAAAGCTGCTTATCAAGTGCTTTTATCGTTCCGTTATACACATCTTCTCTGGAGATAACTTCCTTTGCCCCAAGCTTTGTTAAATACTCTTCTTCATTTTTCCCTGAGCTTGCTACTACATTAAACCCTAGATTCGATAGCATAGCTACTCCAAAACTGCCAACCCCCCCAGTAGCACCTGTTACAAGAACTTTTCCATTATCAGGAGTTAATCCATTATCCTCTAATCGTTGAACTGAAAGAGCAGCTGTAAAACCTGCTGTACCAATAGTCATCGCTTCTTTTAAAGAAAGTCCATCTGGAAGCGGCACAATCCAATCAGCCGGAACCCGGGCATATTCACTATAGCCCCCAGAATGAGAAACGCCGATATCATAACTTGTTGCAATCACTTTATCTCCTTCTTTATATCGTTCATCTTCAGAAGAAACAACAACTCCTGCCAAATCAATGCCAGGAATATGGGGATAAGACCTTACTATTTTTCCATTTGGAGTAGCAGCAAGTCCATCCTTATAGTTGATGCCAGAATGATAGACTTTGATGACAACCTCTCCATTCGATAAATCATTTAAGCTTATATCTTTTACCTTTACAGAAAAATCATCTTCTTTTTTATCTACAACTACAGCTTGAAAAGTCGTCTCCATTTTTGTTCACCTCGGTTTCATAGTAGCAACATGCTAAGAGCTAGTCAAAACAAATGAATTACACTACAAATACAGTAATAACAGTGATTGAATAAGGGTTTTATCAAATCATGCTGTATATAAATGGATGGCAGCAATTTGGATATATTTGAAACTTTTTCCTGCATCTTTTCGTATAAAATGTACAGGAGGTGTTAACAAATGAAAAAATTCATCTTCGTACCGATTACACTACTTATGATTTATTTCCTTTTCCCAAAGACCGCTATGGCCGTGGAATATTCTATTAGCTCTCTTAAAATTGAAGCAAATTTACAAAAAGACGGAAATGTACAAGTGTAAGAAATACAAACCTATTCTTTCGATGGAGAATTTAATGGCATAACGAGAGAAATTTTCCCCAAAAAAGGGACTTCTATTACAAATTTTGAGGCAAAAGAAAACGGAAAACCGTTAAAAGTAGAGAAAGAAGATAATTTATATCGCATTTATCGTAAAGGTTCGGATGAATCCATTGTGGTAAATCTTTTTTATACGATTAAAAACGGAGTAGATGTTTATCCAGATGTCGCCCAGTTTTACTGGCCATTTTTTGATAACAGAAATGAATCGACATACAACAATCTTTCTATCACCATCCATCCTCCTGCACCTACGAAGGATGTTATTGCGTTTGGATATGATGAATCGTTTGGCACTGAAAAAGTAATACCTAATGGATCTGTGTTATTTCAACTAGGGGAAGTTCCTGCTGAAGTAAATGGAGATATTCGTGTAGCATATGATAAAAGTTTGTTTTCAGCAGCACAAAATATTCAGAACCAGCCGATGAAGGAAAAGATTCTTTCGGAAAAAAATAAGATGATAACAGAAGCAGCAAATTATGCAGAAAAACAGGAGAAGGTAACTTCTGTTGGAACGATAGCCCTTCTTAGTTTATCTGTTATACTTTTTGGATCGATGTATATTCTTTTTTTCAAAGGACGAAATAAAAAGAATGCAGTATTACGGAATATCCCTGCTTATTTTACCGTTCCAAAACAAATAATGAGTCTTCCTGCCACTATTTTTTATACAAACCAACGTCAATTGCCAGCAGAAGCAATGGGTGCAGCATTATTAGACTTATTAAGAAAGGGCATCATTGAAAAGAGAAATGAAGACTCCTTCCGAGTATTACAACAGCAGAATGATAGGAAAAAACACGAAAGATTATTAATTGATTTTTTATTTTATACAGTTGGAAATAGAGGCGAATTTCGCTTTGACGATTTAAAGATCTATATAAATAAAAAGAAAAATCATCAAAAATATCATGATTTCCAAGTAAAATGGAATCAAGCAGTGAAAGAGGAATTAAAAGAATATGCTTTATATGAAAAAAATGCACGCGTAAATTGGTATTTTGCTATCCAAACCGTTCTATTACTGCCATGTTTATATTTTTTCCCAGCGTATCAGTTGTTCGGTTTATTATTTGCAAGCACCGTGTTAATCGTAGCTTCTCTTTTATTCGCCCTGCTTTATCGACCAAAAACTTATGAAGGCTTTGAAATTCTGCATCAATGGAAATCATTGCTAAATAATTTTCCTACTATCACAAAAAATGAGTGGGAAAAGCTTTCAGACGATGAACGCATGCGAATATATATTTACGGGCTTGGTATAAACAATAAAAATATTACTCGAAAAAATGAAGCTTTAGCGAAATCTATCCCCTTTCCAAACATGAATCTATCGTATCAAACATCAGAATATCAGGCATTTGATATTCTGACATTCTATTATTTTGGCACCCTTGCTTCCACCAATTTTTATGATGCAAACAAGTCGGTGGAAAAAACAATGCATGGAAGCTATGGCAGCTCTAGTTCCTTCACAGGCGGTGGCGGTGGAGGCGGCGGTGGTTCAGGAGCATTTTAAAATAATGACCTACCTTGTATATTGACCATCCGTGTAGAACGGATGGCCTTTTTCGTTATGGTTTATGATGTCGGAACCAGTGAGGTTTTGGGTTTACTTGTTTGGTGAAAACAGAAAGTAAAGTACCTTTAATCGCAAGTTTTGAAATTATACTATTCACAGGAAAATTCGCATGAGGATTTGTCCTACTCCGGGATTCTATTAGACAAAATATCGATTTCTACTGTTTTTTTGTCTTTGAGAACCTCTCTTTTAGACAATATTTCGTTTTTTACTGTTGTTTTGTCTTTGAGAACCTCTCTTTTAGACAATATTTCGTTTTTTACTGTTGTTTTGTCTTTGAGAACCTCTCTTTTAGACAATATTTCGTTTTTTACTGCCGTTTTGTCTTTGAGAACCTCTCTATTAGACAAAATTTCGTTTTTTACTGCCGTTTTGTCTTTGAGAACCTCTCTTTTAGACAAAATATCGATTTCTACTGTTTTTTTGTCTTTGAGAACCTCTCTATTAGGACAAAATTTCGATTTTTACTGTTGTTTTGTCTTTGAGAACCTCTCTTTTAGACAAAATTTCGTTTTTTACTGCCGTTTTGTCTTTGAGAACCTCTCTTTTAGACAAAATTTCGTTTTTTACTGCCGTTTTGTCTTTGAGAACCTCTCTTTTAGACAAAATATCGATTTCTACTGTTTTTTTGTCTTTGAGAACCTCTCTATTAGGACAAAATTTCGTTTTTTACTGTTGTTTTGTCTTTGAGAACCTCTCTATTAAACAATATCTCTTGTTTGCACCACTAAAGTAAACCAGTCAAACTTTTACACACTAGTTCACTTTTTCCGCAATTGTTCAATAACCGCCATCACATCTTCATCACCTAAATTATTTGCGAGCGCCTGTTGATATGTTTCATTTGCAGACGTACCAATTGGCAATAATTCATCTGTTTCACTAGCAAGTCGTAAATCTTTAGCCATATGCTTTAAGGCAAAAGCAGCAGGAAAGTCATTATGTAAAATGCTTGGTGTTTTCATTTTAGAAATAGCCGTTCCGACTGCACTTTCGGAGATAATGGTCAGCATATCTTCTGTATTAATGCCTTGATTTTGTGCAAATAACACAGATTCTGCGATGCCTTGTACGGTAATGCCTAATAATAAGTTAATCGCTAGTTTAGCGTTGCTGCCAGAACCAGAATCCCCTAAGTAAAGGGACATTTTACTCATCGGCTCAAACAATGGCTTCACTTGTTGGTAAGTTGCTTCCTCTCCACCAACTAATACGATTAACGTACCGTCCTTTGCTGGCTGCACACTTCCTGAAACAGGTGCATCTAAAAACGAAACAGCTGATTTTTTTGCGGCATTATACAGTTCCTTTGATGTTTTTGGAGACACAGTGCTCATATCAATAAAAATTTTGCCCGCGTCCGCCAATCCAAAAAGATTTTGATCAAAGTACAAACTTTTCACTGCCGCATCATCCGAAACCATGGTAAAAATAACATCACTTGTTTCCACTAATTCCTGAAGATTTTCTGCTTGCACCGCTCCTTGCTTCACAAGCTCTTCCCCTTTAGCTGCAGTACGATTATAAATTTTCACGTTGAATCCAGCTTTTATTAGATTAGAAGCAATCGGTATTCCCATATTTCCAAGTCCTATCCAGCCTATTTTCATCGTAATATACCCTTCCCTTCCTATATCATTACCCAACTATAAGAATAGCATATTTGTTTCTGCGTATAATAGAATCTTATCTTTATATTTTTGAATATTCTATCTATTTTTAACTATTTCGTCACAAGTTTGGGGAAGAAATATTAATTAGCAACCACAAAGAAACACCCTATTATGGAATAAGGTGTTCTTAGTCTTGATAGATTTAATTTGATGCTGAAGCAGTTTATGCTGCAGTTGTAGTTTCAAACTTGTACAGAATATCCTCTGAGTTAGTTTTTCAATCGTGATCCTTTTTTACTTCTTTCTTTTTCTTGAAAATAATTTTTATTGTACTTGTCAATTCTAATACTTTTTTATATTCTTTTTTTCATCCTTCTTTTTATGGTCTTTGTGCTCCACCTGTCTTTACCGTCCTTATTTTTCTAAAGTTTCATAAATCATGATGAATATTCATTTAGAAACTTTGTAGTATATCTTATGAAACAAGCTATAAACTTGACAGGTCAAATCTCTTAATTTTGCATATTCCCCCACAACCATGCCCTTTATCTTTTTTTAATAAAAAACATTAGATAACCTAGTAAAATTAGGATATTATTAAAATAACTTAATAAAAAAAGGTGATTACCAATGGATGCATACGATTTAAAAATCATCAACCTGTTGATAGAGAATGGAAGAATAAAATGGGCGGACTTAGCTTCCGAAGTTGGTTTGTCAGCTCCAGCTGCAGCAGAACGTGTCAATCGTTTAGTAGAACAAAGAGTAATTAAACAGTATCAAGCAGTAGTGGATGCAGAGGCAGTTGGATGTGAGTGTACGGCATTTGTAGCCGTTTCACTGGAACACCCGAAATTTCGAGATGCTTTTTTATCCGTTGTTCAACAGTTGGCAGAAGTGCAGGAATGTCATCATATTGCCGGTGAAGATGATTATTTATTAAAGGTGCGATGTAGAAATACAAAAGATTTAGATCGAGTAATAAGTCATGACCTTAAAAGTGTGGAAGGTGTTTTCCGAACAAAAACAACGATTGTGATGGACACATTAAAGGAAACGACTAAACTCCCTTTACAAAAACATACATTTCAAATGGAGTGAGAAGATGGCTATTGTTTATTTGCTGAAAGGAATAATTTTAGGAGTATCAATCGCAGCACCTGTAGGTCCAATTGGTGCACTTTGCATTCAAAGAACATTGACACAGGGGCGTTTATATGGATTTATTTCCGGACTTGGGGCAGCAACAGCTGACGGCATGTATGGCTTGATCGCAGCGTTTGGTTTGACGATTATTACGCATTTTTTAGTAGGCTATCAATTTTGGTTTCAACTGGTTGGAGGATGCTTCCTTTTATATCTTGGAGCTAAAACAGCTAGGACGAAAGCTGCTTCTCTCCATTCAACAGTGGAAAGAAAAACTATCCTAAATGCGTATTTTTCCGTATTCCTCCTCACTTTAACGAATCCCATGACGATTCTTTCGTTTATTGCTATTTTCTCAGGATTTGGTGCAACGTCATCACAGGGAACTATTTCTCTTGCTATCTTATTAGTTGTAGGAGTCTTTATCGGTTCTGCATGCTGGTGGATCCTATTAAGCTTTGCTGTTAACTTGTCTCGAGAAAAAATGATGCCTCATTTAGGATTGGTTAACAAACTGTCTGGGAGCTTGATCATCCTATTTGGTTTGCTTGGAATTGTGAAAGTTTTTTAATTAAGGCTACCCTGAAAATAAGCTCTGTTAAAAGGGGTTTTCCGAAGCTTATCGCTCGCTTTCCGCGGGGCGAGCGCCGAGCCTCCTCGTCACTTTGCTTCTGCGGGGTCTCGCCTTTCTCGCTAATCCCGCAGGAGTCGAGTGAACGCTTCTCCAAACCAATATCATTCTTAGCTCTAACTCCTTATATCTCCACGCTGAATGAACACTACTTATTTTCATCTCCTATGGTGCGAATTTTATTAGCATGGGTGTCTCTGTTAAACTTGCCTGTTGATTGCAGCAAGAGGCATTCGCTTTCCGCGTGCGGTCCGGGAGCCCTCTCGTCGCTTTGACTCGCTTTTCCCTCAGGAGTCTCACGCCTTCCGCTCCAATTAACAAAGTATCAAAATTAGTAATTAACTTTAACACACCTTAATTATAGTGATCATAAACGAAACTAGCCCCTTACTCATAATTTCGTAGGGTTAATTTGGTTAAACTGAATTACTACAAAACCAAACCTAAATCAAAGAAACATTCGAAAGGAGCTCGTTGGATCTAGAAGCATTATTGCCTTGACAGATCGTATTGACACAGATTCTATGTGTAGACAGTCATTACAAAAAATTGAAGGTAATAATTCAAGGGAAAGGATATGTAGCCGCGGGTTCTTACACAATTGATCGACTAATGCATAATATTCGCGCTATCGGTTTTAATGAAAAGGATGTATGGAATATGACCTCATTTGTTCCATTACAAGCTTGTAATTACTTACATACACTTGAAAATCTATCTATAAAGCCATTCAGTTTTATAGATGAAACTAAAAAAAGAACACATTTTAAAGCTCCTGTACCAGAACTGGTTCTAGCTTAAGTATAAAAAGACCACATTTCGAATGTGGCCTTTTTTATGTTGACTTCCTTTTAATAAACTCTAATTCCAATTTATTAATGGTTGGAACATCTTTATTATTAATTAAATTATATAATAAATTTGCTGCTGTCTCACCCAACTCTTTAATGGGTTGATGTATCGTTGTAAGCTCCACTACTTTCGATATTGGCTGATTATCAAAGTCCTATAACTGCCAAATCTTCAGGTATCCGTATTCCTTGATTCTTAGCTTCGTAGATGATTCCGGCGGCTACATAATCACTTCCTACAACCATAGCTGTGGGACGATTTCGACTGTTCTAGAAGTGTTTTTGCTACTCTAATTCCATCCTCAATTGTATACTGTTCAGTAAAGTACCAATTATCCCTCCATTTTAATCCGTATTCCTTTTGATGGTGAAAAAATGATTTCTTCAAACATATTTTGTTCTTTTTAGATCAAAATTTTATTTTAGAGAAGTCCCATTAGTAAATCGAATTTGCTAGCGGGATCCCAAACTAAAAACTCCTCACTACATAAGCAAGGAGTTTTTAATTATGAATAATATTTAATTTGAAACCACTATATCCAAGAACTAAAACACTAGTTGTAACGCCATTTTTTTATTCAGCCTCATTTATGTTACGCCAACTAGTGTTCTTCTTGAGTTTATTTTATGGGAATGGTTTCATGTCAAAAGCAATTAAGAATATTTAATGTAAAAAAATCTCTTCTACGCAGCATGTCTCCCGCGCAATGTCCAAATTTGATAAACCATCATTAACGATTTAATAATCGTTAAGTAGGTCAACGTGATCCAACCGCCCATCAAATAAGGTTTAATTGCTTCTTGCACTGCAGGACTAGTCAAAAAATCTCTATACTCAACACAAGCATAAACTGCCCCTAAGCTGAGGATAATAGCAAAAAAGATCCCTTGTGTTAATTTACTTCTTGTTTTCCCTGATTCTGCTGCATATTGGTTGGCCCAGCCGTCTTTTTTATTTGCTGAAAGTTTGCCTAGCCAAACTTGGCTGAATGTCATTAAGTTCACCCATAAATACAATTCGGGACTGATAAGCAAAAAGGCAAAAATAACATCAACGGTTCTGTGCATCGGTGTTTTAATGGCTAGCATCATGTTTAATACCGATGCAAGACCAACTGGTATTAACCAAATCCATGACCAATAATACTGATCAGTTGCAAGGGCTACAGACAAAAGGGTTAGAAACATAACACGTATTACTAAATCAGAAAACAGCTTCATTTGGTTTCGCCATATTTTCCCTTTATGCCTTGTTTGTACACTTAAATCTTTATTGGTGAGCAAATCTACAGTTTCTGAACTCCATTTATTACGCTGCTCTCGGAAGGTATGATACGATCTCATCGCATCTACAAAGCATCGCCCTTCAGGACTAATTAACGTTTTCCAACCGGATTTTTGGAGCTGCCATGTTAAAAGCATATCTTCTACATCACTATCGTTCTGCCATGGGCCATCTAATTTATTATGATTCACTACCTCCTGCAATGCCTCTGGTCTAAAAAGAGTCGCCTGACCGCCAAGTACATAGGTGCTTCCTCCATGATATTGAAGATCAAGGAGCCAGCTGGCCATATCTTGTTTTTGCTGATGCGTCCACCACCTTGTAATAGGACCGCCATATTCGCCACTCGCTATTTTTTCTTCATAATACACATCATTTTTAGACAGAAGGCTTTTCTTTTTTGGCATACGCATTGTATATTTTGCCATTACTCCGCCAATATTACGGGCACTCATTAAGCCTTCCCATAAATTTTTCAAACAATTTGGGGCAAGCCTGCTGTCTGCATCCATCCCTAAAATGGCTTTAATACTTTGTTTATATAACTCCTGATGTTCGGTTAACTGCTTATTATATAAATCGAGTACATCTCCATAAAGCAGCTTCCATCCAGCATTTAATGCTCCAACTTTTCGAAGCTTATTATTTTCTGTTACAATTACCTTTAAATTTAAGTTAAACTCTTCACCAGCAGCAATTGCTTTTTCTTCTGTTCGATCCGTACAATTGTCTGCAACAACATATACATCCAATTCTACTTCTTTAGGGAGCAATTGATCATGGAGGCCAGCTAAACAATCTCGAATAGATTTCTCTTCATTATGGGCAGGAATCAGTGCGATAATTCTCGGTTTCATATACGATTTTTTTACACCAGGTATACTAAAAAACGAAATACTCCCTTTATCTTGTTCTACGATAACTGACAAGTAATCCACCATCTTCCTCTTAATTTTTGGCGACTGTTTATCCATAGCTATTTTTTACACTTTATCGTTCTTTAAAAAGAACGATTTTTCCTAAAAAAACCATCGCTTGGAATCAGGCGAATAATTATCTTCAGTCGTTCTTAATATACAAAAATTAGTTATTATTAGACTCTGTTAAATTCCATTGTTGATTTTCAAAAGGTCAGGAATCCACTCCCTTTCCGCAGGAGTCTCGCAGATTCCCTTCCTATAAACAACATGATCGTTTAACAGAGCCATTATTTTTAAAAACTTCTGTCCCTATCGTTAATATTATTCATTATAAAGAACAATATTACATATTCTACACATAAAAAAGAAGGCTATCCTTCCATTCAAACTCTAATATATAGATCAAAATGATACTTCTATATAAAGAATTTTATTAATGAAGGACATACCTCTTTTCCAATATGATAGCATTATTTCCAGGTATCTTTTAATTTCCAAGCAGCTAACTCTTTTACATTAACCACTCCATTTTCCGAGACTATTTCTATTCCCGTTCTTTCTTCTTTCGGATAGATTCGGCTTGTCATCGTCGCTTCTCCATCGTTAACAAATATCTCAATGGATGATCGATCTATAAATATTCGTAAGGAAAGCTCTTCTGAGGATGCTAATTTTGTGCTTCTTACGCCATCTTTTTCTTTTCCATAATTAGAACAATCCAGTGTAAGCTTTTGTGTCGTTTTATGATATTGAATGGTTAAAACTTCACTACCGCTCCCAATAAGATTTACTTCAATAGCCTCCGCTTCTGTGCTCTTTAAATCAAAGACAGCCTTCACTTCCAATAATACTTCTTTTGCTTCATAAAAACAGCTGTCTACTACTGATTTGTTTTGTAATACAGGATATGCGGTCTCACGCAATTGAACTAGCTCTTCTACAGGATTCATCAAAAGGATTCCTTCTTTGCTTAACGTTAAAACCCTCGGAAGTGTAAGAGCACCAGCCCAACCATCTTTTTTCGTAGGCATATCCGATTCCCACATATCCATCCAACCAATCGCAATGCGGCGCCCTTTATCGTCTAATAATGTTTGAACCGCATAGAAGTCATGCCCATGATCTAGTTCAGTAAATTCACCGTATACAAACTCATTCGTTTCATAGTTATAATCTCCAATTAAAGAACCAGTCTGGAAAAGGTTTTGATAGCGATTTTCTTCTGCTTCCATCCCTTGCGGAGAGAAAAGCAAAACATACTTACCATCTAATTCAAAGAAATCCGGACATTCCCACATATACCCAAGGGTGCCGTCACTTTGGGCAAGCACCCCGATATATTCCCATTTTCGCAGATCAGGAGATTTATATAAAATGACCCTTCCAACCTCTTCTTTTGTAGCATTTCCAAGAATCATATACCATTCGCCATTATGCTTCCATACTTTTGGATCACGGAAATGATGAGAGCTGTCTTCAGGCGGTTCAGCTATCACAGGATTTTCTCCAACCTTTTCAAAAGTCACACCGTCTTTGCTCACAGCAATATTTTGATTTTGAAAAAAAACATCCTTTTCCTTATCTACATAATGATGCCCCGTATAAATAAGCGTCAATTCCCCATCGTTATCCACTGCACTTCCTGAAAAGCAGCCATCTTTATCGCATGTATCTCCTGGAGCTAAAGCAATCGGCAAATGCTCCCAATGAACAAGATCCTTTGACTTAACATGTCCCCAATGCATTGGGCCCCAATTTTCATCATATGGATGATGCTGATAAAACACATGATATTCTCCATTAAACTGCACTAATCCATTAGGATCATTAATCCAATTTGCAGGCGCCATAATATGATAGCCTAATCTGTATTGATTGTTCATTTTCTTCATCGTTTCTTTTAAAGATTCTTCCGCTTTCTTTAATCTATTCGTCTTCAGCATATGGCTATTCTCCTTCTAAATGGTTTTTATGACTGCTTCTTTACGAAGAGCATTCTTTGTATTTTTTCTTTCATTTAATAACGTAAACATGGATATAGTTGTAAAAATAAACACTAGTATCCCCATTACTAAATAAGTATGACGGAAACCAATACTATCGTAAAGCCCCCCAGCAATTGGCGAAAGAATGGAAGCTCCTACCTGAGAAGCAAACTGGAAGCCTACGAGATAAAGCACAGATGACAGGCGCGTATCAAAATTTGCAGCTAAATATTTAAAAATGGCAATCAACATAATAGGCAGCTCCAAGGCATGAATTAATTTCATGGTTGAAATGCCGATTGGGCCAATTACAATTCCTGAGCCAATAATACGGAATGCCATCAGCATACCTGCAAGAATTAAGCTGTTTTTTGCCCCTACTTTATTCACAACATATGGAGCAAGGAACATCATGCCAGCTTCCAAAAATACTTGAAAAGAATTTAAATATCCAAACACTTGGTTTCCTAGTGCTTCTGATGGAAATAAAGAAGAATAGTAGATAGGGAACTGCTGATCATAGACACTATAAACACAGGTCACCCCAATTACATATAACATTAAAAACCAAAAATCTTTTAAAAGGAAAAGATTTCCTACATCCTTCAACCCTACAGAATCCGCTTTCAAAATTTCCTGTTCTGTCATTTCCACCTTAACTGATAGAATAATAGCTACTAAAATAATAGCCGATAGGGAAGCCACCCAAAAGTTAATGTCTGGATTGATATTAAATAACTGACCAGCAAAAAATGTTGCTGCCGCCCATCCTAATGATCCCCACATTCTTGATTTTCCATATTCAAAATCGTACTTGCGACTAATTTTTTCTATATAAGATTCGATGGCACCAATACCAGCCAAAAAGGACATTCCAAGATACAGCCCTCCAACGATGGCGCCAAGTGTTACATTATATTGCAATAATGGTCCATATACATAAATATAAAATGGACCAACGAATACTAGTAAAATGCTTATGCTAGATAATATATGTTTTTTTAAACCGATTTTATCCGAAATATACCCGTAAAGCGGTTGCATGCACAAGGCAAAGATAGCGTTTACAGAAAAGATAATGCCAGTTTCTGCTCCATTTAAGTTTATTTCCTGCCCCAACCAAATGGAGAATAAGGAATAGCTCGATGACCAGGTAAAAAAGAAAAAGAAGAAATACGCACTAAGTTTCCAGTAGAGACCTTTTGAACTTTTCATATTTATTGCTCCTTTTTTTTAGATTAAAAACCTTCCAACCTAAAATGAAAGCACTTTCAACATTATTTTATGTCAACCGGTTTCATAAGTCAATCCTTTTTATGTCAACCGGTTGCACATTTTTAAAATCAGTTCTTTTTCCCCAGAAAAAATACAATTGCTTGTATCATACAGAGGTTTTCGTTCGGTTTTCCGTGGCTTACCACACGCTTTCCCGCGGGGCGAGCGCCGAGGAGGCTTCCAGACCGCCCACGGAAAGCGAATGCCTGAAGCGGAAACAGGCAAGTTTAACAGAGCCTTTCATAAAAAAATGCAACTCCATTATCAAGAATTGCATTTTACTGCTCATCTAAAAATCTGCATTACCTATCTCAGCTTTTTTTCATTTAAGTTGTTTCTCCTAAAAGAAGCTTTACTGGATGATTTATCTGCTGTGGGGTGTCGTTGAATTCTCCGTCCATCTGCTTTAATAATATTTCTATAGCTGATTCTGCAAGAAGTCTAATAGGTTGTTGAATAGTTGTTAAGTCTGGAAATAAACTTTGCGCTGTTTCTGTCCCATCATACCCTATCACTTTTAAATCTTGAGGGATTTTTTTTCCTCGTGCTTTTGCCTCCCTTATAAAAGATGCAGCAAAAATATCATTGCTGGCAAATACTCCATCTACATCTGGTATTTCCGCCAAGATTTTTTTCATTACATTAGATTGGCTTTGTGGATTAAAGGTTTCTTGTATTTCATAAGTAATCGGTTCTCTCCCATTTGCCAACATAACGTCTTCATAGGCCTTTCTTCTAAGCATGGCAGGTGTTGCAAAATCTACTGGCCCATTAATATGAATAATTCTGCTGCAGCCCTTTGATACAAGCAGTTCAGATGCCAGCTTTCCTCCTTCATAATTATCGGAGCTGACAATCGGTATATTTTCAGCCAATGTCCGGTCAATGGCTACTACTGCTAAATGCTGTTTTTGATAATCGACAATCCCCTGGTTGTGTGTTCCGACTATGATTCCGTCTACCTGATTACGCATAAGCATCTCTAAATATTTCTCTTCTTTTTCTATATCATTTAAACTATTGCAAATCAGCACTTTATAATCGATCGAAGCACACACATTTTCAATCTCAAAGGTAAGCTCCCCAAAAAAAGGATTTACTGTTGTTGGGATAATGAGGCCAATAACATTTGTTCTTTTATTAAATAACGACCTGGCAAGTTCATTTGGATAGTAATTTAGCTCCTTCATCGCTTTATACACATTTTTTTTTGTTTTTTCTCCAATATAGCCTCTGTTGTTCAGGACGCGCGAAACGGTTGTTGGCGATACACCTGCCAGTTTTGCCACATCCTTGATTTTAGGTTTCATATCGTTCCTCCGTTTTCATTGCCGCTAAATATCTTCTACCCTTTATTATAATATAACTTAAGTAGTTGTTCCTTCCTTAACAATATGGATAAGCTCTGTTGCAATAGTTTTCCTAAGGTAGCTTGAGTTTAGTTTTTGGGCTGATCAGAAAATAATTCACACAAAAAATGACTGCCGAATATACGGCAGTCGAGCGTTTAAAGAGAGAGCTTTTTTATCAACAGCATGCTGTTTTAAAGAATTTGCCTATCTGTTTAATAATTTAACTGTTTTTTTATTTACCTGCCAACGGCTGCTCCATCACTTCTAGGATCTACACCGCCGTATAAGTAGCCTTGTTCATCAATTAAAATGGCACTTGCGTGGCCCATTATGCCATCAAAACCTTCTACTACCTTAACATAATGACCTGCATCCTGAAGTTTTTCCACCACCTCATCTGAAACTCGGCCTTCGATTTTTAATTCTTCTGTTTTTACTCCCCATGTCCTTCCCCAAACAAACCTCGGTTCACTTATCGATTCTTGAGGATCGAATCCGTAATCGAGCATTCTTGTGATCATCAATGTCTGTGTTTGCGGCTGTCCTTCTCCACCTTGTGTTCCGTATAACACATATGGTTTATTGTCTTTAAATGCCATTGCCGGCATCAGCGTATGAAAAGTTCGTTTTTGTGGCTCTAATGTATTCACATGATTTGGATCTAGGGAAAAGAACGACCCTCTATTTTGCATCGTAATTCCTGTATCCCCAGCAACAATTCCAGAGCCGAATTCAAAATATAAGCTTTGAATAAACGAAACAGCATTACCATCTTTATCAACAACTGCCGCATGAGCCGTATCGCTCCCAACAGGACGAGTCTTAAAATCATTCGTACTGTCAAATGAAATAGAATCTGCCATTTCTTTTGCATAGGCTTTACTTAACAATCGTTCTAATGGAATATCTTTAAATTTAGGATCTGTTAAATACTCGTTTCTATCTTGAAAGCTTCTTTTCACTGCCTCCACTAGAAGATGATAATACTCATAAGAACCATAAGGGATTGATGAAAAATCAAAATTCTCCAATATATTTAAGATCATTAAACCGACAAAGCCTTGAGAATTTGGCGGCACTTGATACATCGTATAATCACGATATGTACTGGATAGCGGCTTGCTCCACTCCCCTTTATGTGCAGCAAAATCTGCTTCTGTTAACAAGCCGCCTTTTGCTTGAAGACTGGAAATAATCCGTTTTGCCAAATCTCCTTTGTAAAAATCATCTCTGCCCTTTGCTGCTAATTGAGTTAATGTATTTGCTAAATCTTTTTGCACAAATTTGGAGAATTTGTTAGGAATTTTTCCATCCGTCAAAAAGACAGCTGCCGTTTCATTATTAGCCTGTAATAGGTCTACATTTTTAACTGTATTTTCATGCTGATCATTGGAAAGCGGAAACCCTTTTTCTGCATATTCAATAGCTGGCTGCAGAACTTCTGCAAGAGATTTGCTTCCATATTCTTTTATGATTGCATCCCAGCTGTCTACCATACCTGGAACAGTAATAACACTTTCTATCCCTCGAAATGGAATGGACTCTTTTCCTTCATACGTTTTTCTCGTAATGTTGGCACCAGTTCTGCCACTGCCATTATAGGAACGTACTTTGCCTTCTCCCGTTTGGTAAGTCAACCAAAAGGAATCTCCTCCAAGTCCTGTCATATGTGGGTAAACAACTGCTAAACAAGCACTTACTGCTACAGCCGTATCAAATGCATTTCCACCCTCCGCTAAAATACGCTCTCCTGCCTGGGAGGCTAAATAATGGGGGCTGACAACCATCGATTTTGTTCCGACTATTACTTTATTCAAACCACTGTTTCCTCCTTATTTAACACGCCAATAGTTTTTTCTTCCTTATTTTTATTGCTTGTAAACAAAAATAATACAGCACCAATAATTAATAGTCCACCTGCTAAATAAAATCCAAATTCAAGGCTGCCTGTTTTATCAGCAAAGTATCCAGTAATATATGGAGCAAAAATCGATGAAAGCATACCGCTGAAATTAAAGAATCCGTACACTCTTGAATACATAGATGTTGGTGTAATATCTGCCATATAAGAAATTAAAACAGGATCAAGCGCTAATTTTCCAAGAAGACCATATAAACATAATCCAACGATTAAAAAGTTAAAGTTTTCTGTATATGGAATAGCAAATTGACAAATTGCTCCAGCTAAAGCCAACCCAATAATAAGCGGTTTTTTACTTTTAATTCGATCCGATAAAAATCCGAAAAGAATTGCTCCTGGAATGGAAGCCCATGGTACTAAAGAGGATATAATACCAGTTTGTGATGCTTCAATGCCTCGTGCAGTTTGTAAATAGTATGGAAGCCAAGTTAACATTCCAAAGAATCCATATAAAGAACAAAAGATTAACACATAAACAAAAATATGATTCTTTGTGAATATTTTCTTCATTTCTACTTTTTCTTGAACAGATGCTGTTTCCTTTTGTTGCTTATGTGAATTATCACGAACAAAGATAGCAATTAATATCCCCACAATAATAGTAGGTATTGCAAATACATAAAACGGGAACTGCCAGCCTTTGTTTAATTCATACGTAAAATAACTAGATGCCATAAATCCTAAAGAAATACCAAATGCCATTCCACTGTTAATAATAGCTGATACAAGTCCACGATATTTTTTCGGTGTAATAGTAGAAGAAATTCCGTATTGTGATCCGTAGTAAGTTCCTTCTCCTAATCCAGTTAATGCTCTCATCATTAAGAAGATTCCAAAAGTAGTAGAAGCACCACTTAAATAAGTACCAACCCCAAAAACAATAAAGCCGATAACAAGTACTTTCACTCGTCCAAATTTATCTGCTAAAAAGCCTGTTGGAATTTGCATGAGTGCATATGCCGCAAAGAAGACGGTTGCCATTAATCCTAATTGGGATTTTTCTAAGTTCCACTCCTCCCCAATACTTCCCATTACAGGCGATAGAATATTTCGGTCTGCATACATAAATACCCAGCCTAAAAAGAATAAAAAGATAACGAGTGCAGGATGCGTTTTTTTCATGTAATAGTCTCCTTTTTCTGAAAGTTAAGATAATAGTAACACGTATAGGTTAAAAAAGAAGAGTTTATGTCAGATTATCTGACATAATATTTTTCGATTGGTAAATAACAATTAATGATTATTTACGTTTTGTAAAATAATTATCATTTTAAATTACATATCGTATTTTTGTTAACCCTTTCATATTTTTTTACTTACCTATTATTACATTAAGGCTCTTTTCGTATAGATTGTTGTTATTTAACCCGCAGCCTGAATACACTTAGCTTTCCGCGGACGAGTGCCGAGCCTCCTCGTCGCTATGCTGAGGCCACTGAAAAAGTGAATGCTATAAAATATAGGTAGCGACAATCCAAGCAACGTAGAGGTTTTCGTTCGGTTTTCCGAGGCTTACCACACGCTTTCCGCGGGGCGAGCGCCGAGCCGCTTCGTCGCTACGCTCCTGCAGGGTCTCGCCTGTCTCGCTAATCCCGCAGGAGTCGTACGGACGCCTCTCCTAACCAAAATGATGGTCGTTTTCAAACTCTCTATACCATTTTTACCCTAGTAAATTTAAGTGTTTCACCTATAATTATATCTAATAAAACACTTTTTCAGTGCCGTCGCTATGCTCCTGTGGGGTCTCGTCTTTCTCGCTTTTCTAAGCAGGAGTCTACGTGTATTCAGGATGCTAAGTGCTTCAGCCATGTTTATTATTATTCAAAAACAACAAACTTATAGTAAACAGCCTACAATAAATACACATGGCACTATAAATAAAACAACAAGCAAAAATATTAATAGAATCTATCAATATTACAATCAGATTTTGTGTTACATTTGTTTCTTTCATTACATTGGCCCTATTGTATATTCTTTAAGGAAAAGCTGTAATATTTTGTCCGATTATTACTTTTGAAGCTTAGAACATAGTAAAAATCATATTGACTGTCATAATTCAAGTTATTATAATCCAATTATATAAAGAATCAGAAAATTCTTTTTTTAAAAGAATTGTATACAATTATACAGAAATTCTAATTCATGTTTAGGAGGTAAATATGAACAATATAAATAATCGTCTACTAACAAAAGACCATGCTTATTCGGTGTTAAAGCAAAAAATTATTGATGGTATATTAAAACCGGATGAGATTGTTCGGGAAGAACAATTAGCTTCGATATTGGAAATCAGCAGAACTCCATTGCGAGAAGCAATTCAACGGTTGGAATTGGCAGATTTCCTTGTACGACAGCCGAATGGACGTCTAAAGGTTGCTTCCATTAATAAGAAAGAAATGAAAGAGATTTTTTTAATACGAAGCATGTTAGAAGGGGCCATTACGAAAAGTGCAGCATTACTTGCAACCGAACAAGATATTGTAAATTTAACCAAATTACTAGAAAAATTAAAAACTTCTTTCCAGCAGCACTCCAATCAGGAGTTTGTCTCCTACGGATTTGAATTTCATGATTATTTAGGGAAAATCAGTAAACTGACCACATTTGAAAAAATACTAAATATCCTTAGAGATCATTCTCTTCGTTATTGCCGGCTTGTTTCTGCCCATGGAGATTGGGATGCAAAAGCAGCAGAGGAACATAGCTTAATCTTGCAGAAAATTATCGAAAAAAATCCAGAAGCAGCAGAAAATGCGATGAAAGATCATATTTTAAGCAGCCTAGCTACTGCAATAGAAAGAATAGAAAGGTTGGAAGAAGTGAAAGCTCAATAAACCAGAATCGTTTCATTTGAAATAAATAGAGATTTCTGAAAACAGCCACAACTTTTAAGACTAGCTTATATTTTTTTGTAGGCACTCCAAAACATTAGTTCAATATCCTGCATCTAAAACTTATCTCCATCCCACCAGAAGATAACATAAAGTTCAACATATCAGATGAAGCAATCAATCTCAATAGATAGTATTGATGACACGGAACAAACGATTCAAAAACAACTGATTCACAAAAATACACACAAATAGTTCTTTTTACCTATTCACCTTTGTCGAATAGAAAGGTATTTCAATACCTATATGATTAATAGGAATTAAAATTTGCTGACCCATTTTCATTACCTTCATCAGCCCACTATAATACGACTATACAAAGCAGGGGGAAAAGAAATGCCAATGATTGAGTTAAAAAATATTTATAAAACGTATAACCGAAAAGGCATCTCTAATGATGCGTTAAAAGGAATTAGTTTAAAAGTTGAAAAGGGAGATATTTTCGGTGTAATTGGATATAGTGGTGCAGGAAAAAGCACCTTAATTCGTTTAGTTAACTATTTAGAAAAGCCAACAAAAGGCGATGTTTTTGTGAACGGGGTAGCCCTCTCCAGTTATAGCGAAAAAGAGCTTCGCGTCACAAAAAAACAAATAGGTATGATTTTTCAACACTTTAATTTATTAGAATCAAAAAATGTATTTGATAATGTAGCCATTCCGCTAGTGCTTCAAAGAAAAAACAAACAAGAAATAATAAAGAGGGTAACAGAATTATTAGAATTTGTCGGCTTAAGCGATAAAGCAAATAGTTATCCAAATGAATTATCCGGCGGCCAAAAACAGCGGGTTGGCATTGCAAGAGCCCTTGCTTCCAATCCTTCCATATTATTATGTGATGAAGCAACATCAGCACTAGATCCACAAACAACCCAGTCTATTCTGCAGTTATTAAAAAGAATAAATGCAGAATATAACATTACTATAATGATTATTACGCATGAAATGGCCGTTATTCAGGAAATATGCAATAAAGTTGCTGTTATGGAGCAAGGAAAAATTATTGAACAAGGATCGGTTTTAGAAGTGTTCGGCAAACCGCAGCATCCTACAACTCAAAACTTTGTGAAGACCGTTATTAATACAAATATTCCAAGCACGGTTCAAGAAAAAGCAAAAGGAAGTTCCGGCAGCCGCTACAAATTGGAGTTCGTTGGAGAATGTGCATCAGAACCAGTTATTTATAAACTGATTCATGAATACAAGCTAAAGCTAAATATCCTTTTCGCGAACATGACAGAAATTCAAGGTACAACATTAGGATATATGATTATTCAGTTCACTGGGGAGACTTCCGCTATATCGGATGCTCTTACTTACTTAAAATCAAAAGGCATCATCATAGAGGAGGTAGATCAACTATGATTAGTACAACCATTACAGCAGATCAATTTATCCAGGCAATTATCGATACACTTTATATGGTAGGGTTCTCCTTGTTAATCGGAAGTTTAATCGGTATTCCACTTGGTATATTATTGGTCGTTACAAGAAGTGGCGGTGTATTGGAAAATAAGGTTTTATATGGTCTATTAAATCCAATCATCAACATTGTCCGCTCTCTTCCATTCATTATTTTATTAGTGGCTATTATCCCTTTTACTCGATTTATTGTCCAAACATCCATTGGGACAGCAGCAGCAATTGTACCTCTTATCATTTATATCGCCCCATATATTGGGAGATTAGTAGAAAACTCTTTATTAGAGGTGGACCCAGGCATTTTAGAAGCTGCAGAGTCAATGGGAGCGACTCCGTTTCAAGTAATTTGGCATTTTCTATTGCCGGAAGCGTTTGGATCATTGATTTTATCGTTAACAACAGCTACTGTCGGATTAATTGGAGCGACCGCAATGGCTGGTACAGTTGGAGGAGGCGGTGTCGGAGATTTAGCCATCTCATACGGATATCAGCGCTTTGATACAATTGTAATGATAGCTACCGTTATTGTCCTTATTATTTTTGTACAAGGAATGCAATCACTAGGAAACTATCTAGCCCGAAAAGCAAGACGAAACTAAGAAAAGCTCAAGCGCCTTGGTCTGCCCTTGAGCTGAACAGCCATCTAACTTCAAAATTTTTATACTTTATTAATCTTTTAAAAGAGGGAAATTTTCCTTCTTCAGCGTGTAGACAATAATTGCAAGCGATTGTCTATAGCCTGAAGAAGGAAACCACCTTTCCCTCTTTTGAAGACAAATTAAAAAGGAGGTAAAAAATGGGCTTATGGACGAAAAAGGAAAGATTTGATGCTTTACTATCAGGCGAAAAAGCTGATCGTCCGATTGTAAGTGCATGGCGTCATTTTATCGATAAAGAGCAAAATGCAGAAGATTTAGCAGAAACAACGATTCATTTTACGAAAAAATATGATTGGGATTGGGTAAAAATTAATCCGAGAGCCACTTATTTAGCAGAAATCTGGGGAAATTCATATGATTTTCAAACATATCAAACCGTTTTTCCGAAGCAGTTGACTACCGCTATTCCTAATGCAGCGGACGTATGGAATATCGAAACAAAAAAAGTGCTCGCTTCCGCACCGTTAGTGGAACAATTACAAGCAGCTAAAGCGATTCGCCAAGGCTTGCCCGATACTCCACTTGTGCAAACCATTTTTTCTCCTTTAACTGTTTTGCTTTTTATAGCAGGAAGATCTGCTTATGTATATGAAACAGTTTTTGGAATTAAAAACCCTGTGAGTTTAGAAAGCTTATTCATCGAAAATCGAGCAGCTGTTCATCATGCTTTACACTCTATCTCTTTGACTATTGCTGATTATGTTCAAGAATTATACAAGGTTGGAATAGATGGACTATTTTATGCTGTTACCGGAACAGCAAACCCTGAAATTTTTGATGAAGCAAGCTTTAACGAATTTTCCCGCCCATATGATTCGATTGTATTGGATGCTGCAAAAAGCGGGAAAAGAATTCTCCATACTTGTGGAACATACGCTCAGCCAGAAAGATTTAATGATTATTCGATTGAAGGTATCAGCTGGGATACAAAAGCGGAAGGCAATCCTGGCTTAGATGCAGACTTAAAAACAACAAAGGTTGGAGGTGTCGATCATCATCTATTTATAGAAGCTAATGTTAAAAACATCACAAATTCTGCAGAAAAAGCATTGAAACAAATGGAAAATGAACCTTTTATTCTTGCACCAAATTGTGCTATTCCTCTCACTGTAAAAGATGACGCATTACATGCATTTCACGATTCTATTTTGGAAAAGCGGAAGTGCCTTGATCAACCCTGAAGAAAAATGTTCATTTGGCTCAAAAAGTGCTCTTTACTTTTAGAGACAAAGGGTTATTTTTCACAAGGGTTAGGCGCTGCAGCTAGACAGTTATCTAACTTCAAATAACAATCTTGATTATATTAGAAAAGGAGACAAAACAATGAAAAAAATCTTATTTTTCGTACTAATTGGACTTATCTTTGTTTTAGGAGCTTGTGGTAATGACAAAAAAGCTGGCGAAGATAAAAAAGAAATCACGGTTGGCTTTGGTGTCGGCACCTATGAAGAGCAATTCCGTAAAGGGATTATACCTATTTTAGAAGACAAAGGGTATAAAGTAACCGTAAAAACATTCAGTCAAAACATGCAAGTAAATCCGGCGATGAAAGAAGGATCCATTGATGCAAGCATCTTCCAAAGTACTGCTTACATGGAAGGAATCAACAAAGAACTAGCTACTAATATGAGTGGAATTACATTTGTTCCAAGTGCACCTCAAGGATTATACTCGAAAAAACATACATCTCTTGATGAAGTGAAAGATGGATCAACGGTTGCTCTTCCTAATGACCCTGTAAACCAAGAACGTGCTGTCCGCATTTTAGAGGAACTTGGCTGGGTGAAAATAGCAAAAGATGCTGGTACAACTGATTTTAACTTAAAAAGTGTAACTCCAGATAAATATAAAATCGATTTTAAAGTATTAGATCCTGCACAAATTTTAATTTCTCTTCAAGATGTTGATTTTGGAGTGGTAAACGGCAACTATATTGCCAATGCTGGTCAAAAGATTACGGATGCTCTAAAAATAGAAAACACACCTAAGCAACACCGCATCATTGTATCTATCAATGATGCAGACAAAAATACAAAATGGGCAAAAGACTTAAAAGCAGCATATGAATCAGATGCATTTAAATCATACATTAAATCAGAAGGAAAATATGATGGATTTATCTTATTAGATTCTTGGAAATAATCTCAATTTGCAAACAAAATTTCAATTAAAGCATTTTAAGCTGATTCGACATCCCTTGTTTAACAAATTATCGTCTAAACTGAAGCAAAACAAGGGATTGTCGGACAGTATTATACATTAAATAAAAAAGGAATGGTGATGTATGAGTACGATTCATTTTATCGGCGGAGGTCAAATGGCAGAAGCTATTATTCGCGCCTTATTAACCAATAATGTATACATAAACGATCAAATTAGTGTTTTTGATGTAAATGATTCTCGCTGCGAACTTCTTCAAAAAAAATATCAGATTGTCACAACCTCCTCGCCAATAGAAAAACTAGCTTCAGCAGATTTAATTGTCATTGCCGTTCGTCCTCAAGATGATTTAGAAACTATTTGTCAGAACATTAAAGAAGAATCCTCATCAGACGCAGTCATCATTTCTATTGTTGCAGGCGTGACAATTAAGAAACTTACTTCCTACCTTGGCGAAAACCGTTCTATTATCCGCGTGATTCCAAATACATTAACAGATACAGGTTTAGGCTACAGCGGTGTCGCACTAAATAAATATGCAACGAAAGAACAAGCAGCTTCCTTTTTAACTGGATTCGGGAAGGTTGAGTATATTGATGAATCACTGATTGATATTTTTACTGGATACGGGGTTGCAGGACCAAACTATGTCTACTATTTTATTGAATCATTAGCTGATGCGGGAGTTTTAGCTGGTCTGCCAAGAGAACAAGCATGGAAAATCGCATTAGAAAATACAGCAGGTGCTGTTGCAATGCTGCAGAAAACACAATTGCATCCACGACAATTACTAGATATCAACAACTCTCCAGCCGGCGTCGGCATCCATGCATTGTATGAACTGAATAACAGTGATTTTGCAGCAGGTTTACAGCGAAGCGTACTAAAAGCAGTACAAAGAACAACGGAATTAGGAGATGAATAATGATGGCAAAAATACTGTGGGATCATGTTGTCCACTATGTAAACGACTTAGACTATCCAATTGAAATTTTTCAAAAAAATGGCTTGATTGCTTTTAAAGGCGGATCACATAAACAATGGGGAACGTTTAACGCCCTTAGTTATTTTGATTTAACATATATAGAATTTTTAGGAATCGAAGACCGTGAACTAGCCGAAACAATAACAGATCCAAATGATGTGGTAAGAGATTCCATTGCGACTTTACCAGATCATGAAGCCCTTAGTCGTGTTGCTTTACGAACAGATAATATTGAAGCGGTTGCCGCAAACTTAGAAGCTGCTGGACTAAATATTTCGCCAATCATGGCTGGTAAACGTCTAGATAATCAAGGCCAATTAATTGAATGGAAGATGTTAACGATTGCCGGCAGCTTTCAAGGGCTTGTTTATCCATTTGTGATTCAATGGAAAGGAACCGACGACGAGCGCTATCAAAACTTAGTAAACACGAAGGTAATCCAATCACATCCAGCAGGAAAAACATTCATCGCCGAAGCAGTCTTTACTGTAAACAACCCGGTAGAAGCAGCAAAACACTGGCAAAGCTTATTTGGATTATCGCTCAAGTCTACAACCGAAACAATAGCCTCCCTTTCTATAGGAGATAAAACCTTTACCTTTCAAAAAGGTCCTGACAACCAATTTACCGATTTGGTTTTTAAAACCGAAAATAACAGTCTACAAGAAAAAACGCTTATTATTGGCGAGGGAAAATATAAATTTCAAGCATTATAGATAAGAAAAGCGCAGGCGCCGGAGCTAGACACTCATCTAATTTGAAAAATTTTATTCTTTCTATTTTTGAAATAACAGGATGACTCAAAATAAACTCAGTAGTCATCCTGTTAATTTCTGCTGCTTTTCCCTCGAATCATTGCTATTACTAACAAACAAACTGGAATACAGACATATAAAAGAATTTCAAGTACAGGCACTGTTTCTTCAATAAAGGTTGTTAAAATAGCCACATTTGGACTTAACCAAATGGCTATCACAATAATAAAAAATCCAAAGGGAAAAACAAGGGGCTTTTCATTTTTAATCCCTATCCATTGTGCCGTTCCTAGTACGAGTAATTGATAAAACAAGGAAACCTTGATAAATAGACCTAATACCCAAACTACAATAACTACTGACTCAAACCGTTCAAAAAAAGGTGGGATATAAATGTAGCGAAAAGCTGTAAAAACTGGATAATTATACACATTCACATCTTCGCCAAAAACAAATAAACAAACAAAATTAAGAAAAACCATACAAATTAAATTAAAAAGGATCGTTATATATCCCATTTTGTTTCCTTTTTGCTTATCTGTTAAATATGGAAGCAGTATTGCCATAAGAAAAATTTGATTAAACCAAAGGGATGGCTGCAGGGCTCCTTTTAATGGGGCTTTCAATCCATGTTCTAAAACAGGAAACATATTACCTAATTTGAAATCATATATGAGCAGCAGCAGCATTAATAAAGGAATTATATAGATTGGAAAAAATACTTGGGCTGCTCTTGCAATCACTTCTAATCCGGATCGTACAGAAAAGGCACAAAGGATAATCATGCTCCCTACTACTACAACTAATGGGGTTAAGTGCAAAAAAGATATCATAATGAAGTCAGCATATTCTCTTACAATGATGCTTGTCACTAATAATAGATACAGCAAAAGAATAAAACCTATGCATTTAGATAAAAAAGTTCCAACAATATGTTTACTGTACTGAAAAATAGTCTCATCAGGAAACTTTTTATGAAGTCTATATATAATAAAAGTCGTAAATAACCCACTAATACTTGCGAAAAATGGAGAAATCCACATATCGCGCCCTGCAGTTTTAGCAGTAACCGATGGTATAGAAAGAATAGCAGTTGACAATATAGTCATAGTAAGCAAATACATCATTTGAAATGCCGAAATTTTTATTTTTTTATTCATTCTTATAACCTCATTTTTTTAATACTCCTATTAGACTGTAATAATTTTTATAAGCTTTTTGCATCTATTGTTTAATAACACATAATTTAATGAAATAATGCAGTGTTATTTAAGTATTTTACTTAGAGGTTTAAACATAGTATGGACCCATTGAGAAGGACCGGGTAATGTTGGAAAAAACAGCAAAACGATAGCTAGTATTCCACTAGACATTGTTAATACCAAAAATGCCCACTTTTCTTTTTTTTCTGTTTTGTTTATTCGCGGCCATTCATACGCTATCATAATCGCCAGTACACAGATGATCCCTATCACAGACATCCACTTCATTTTTCTACCTCATCTCTTTCTAATCCAGTTGGCAACGTCGTTAATCCAGAACGAAGAACATTTGTACTTACTTTCGTCTTAACTTTTATTTCAGGTAAAAACTCATCCCAGTTCTTTTCTACCTTTCGCCATTCTTTTGGATATTTTTGATGAAAACTATCCGCAAACCCAAGCACATCAACCTGTAAATCTTTTTGTACAGCTTGAAGAGCATCTTCTATTCTCGATTTTGTTACTTTTCCTATTTCTTTTTCTGCTTGTTTCACTATTTTAGGGTTCATCATATCCAAGTTTGTTCCATTTTGAGATACTGCACATGTAATAGTTACATTGATATTCATTTTCCATTCGCTCTTTTTAATAATAGGATCTAATTTTGTACCCACATTAACGACTCGAGCAGACACATAGTTTTGACCTTTTAAAGGAACGGTGATACTGTTTATTTTTGACTCATTGCGAATCAATAAAACTCCTCTCATTTCATTATTATTTAGCAGTCCGACCATTTTATCTTTTTTGAATACGGCTGCATCATAAGTGGCAATAAGATTTTCTTTACCCTTTTCCCCAGATTTTATCTGTTTCATATATGGAAGGACGACGGATTTCGCATCGCTTGTAAGCAATTCCTGTACATCTTTTACTGACTTTTTTACGACAATTTTCTTTTCAATCATTTTGCGCATGCCTTCACCAACGTATAATTCTATATAAGGCTGCTTTTCTAAAAATTTTTTCGCATTGTCTTCTGCTATATAGACATATGCTCGTTCCCTAGGCTGTGGATGTCGTAAAATAAAGTCAAGCTCTTTCCTAATCCCGTTTTCTTTTACCAAACTTTCTCCAAAGATAAACATTTTGCAATGTCCCCAAAAAATGTTTCTTGGCAATTTCATCTCTAAATTAGAGGTAGCATCGGCTATATTCTTCCCTTTATCTGATCGTACGACAACAACCTTGCCACCACCTAATTGAATTCCTGCTTGACTGCCAACACCTTTTGGCACTAATATTTGCACAGTAACCTCAACTTCGTTTTCGTCTGTTTTATCAATAGCAGTACCAAGTACCACTGCCATATCAAATACTTCTCTTCTGTCCCAGCAGCCTGTTAGAATAAAACAATTAGCGATAATAAACAGCAGCATAATCGTTTTTATCAGTTTATTAAGTACATGAATATTCATTTAAGTGATCCTTTCCTATCACGTTGCATTTCCGTTGTTACTTCCTTTGTGGTCCTGGCTTTTGTCCGCCATTCTGGCGATATTTATTATAATGTCCTGTTAAATGAGGACGTGTATTCATTTTCCACCATGGAGCCCGAATAAAAGAGTCTTTTAATTCTTTTCCTTTTAATGGCGCAATTGGCGTAAGATAAGGAACACCGAATGAGCGTAAAGCACATAAATGGATAATAATTGCAATAATACCTAGCATAATGCCGAGCAATCCTAATGTGCTAGCAAGGATCATCATAGGAAAACGAAGCAACCGCAATGATATTCCTTGTGAATAATAGGGAATCATAAACGATGCAATACCTGTTAGGGCAACTACAATTACCATTGGAGCAGATACTAATCCAGCTTGAACGGCAGCTTGACCAATAACAAGGGCGCCAACAATACTAACGGCAGACCCTATTTGTTTTGGCAAGCGAACCCCTGCTTCTCTTAATGCTTCAAATGTTATCTCCATAAGAAACGCTTCGATAAATGCCGGAAATGGCACAGACTCTCTCGCTGCTGCAATGCTTATTAATAAATTGGTTGGAATCATTTCCTGATGATACGTAACAACTGCAATATAAAGTGATGGAAGCAACAAAGATATCATCATAAAGGTAAACCTCAATATCCTGATAACGGAGCTAATAAAAAAGCGCTGATAGTAATCCTCTGACGATTGCAATAAACTGAAAAAACTAATTGGAGCAATTAGTACAAAAGGAGTTCCATCAACCAAAATTGCTACTCTTCCTTCTAACAGATGCGCGGCGACTACATCAGGACGTTCTGTGTTAAGAATTTGTGGAAACGGTGAATAAGAATTATCCTCAATTAATTCCTCTATATATCCACTCTCTAGTACACTATCTATTTCAATCTGATTCAGCCTGCTTTTCACTTCTTCTAAAAGCCCTTCTTCCGCAATTCCTTTTATATAAGCAATCGCAATATTTGTACTTGTGTATTTCCCTATTGTCATGGATTCTGTTTTTAACAATGGACTTTTTACTTTACGACGAATAAGTGAAAGGTTTACCCCCAAAGACTCGATAAACCCCTCTCTTGGACCTCTTACCAAACTTTCACTTTGAGGTTCTTCGATGGAGCGCTGTTCCCAGCGTGTTAAACCTAATGAATAGCCTTTATTTAGTGTATGAATTAATAAAACCGGATTTCCTATCAAAATATTTTCCACACAAGCTTTTATTGTTTTTATTTCTTTCTTTTTCGCAACCTGCAATGTATCTTCAATGCTATCCTCTAAAGTTTCTTGTTGTTCTGCTATTTTTGTTAATAAGGGAGTTAAAACATGTTGTTCCAATAATTCTGTATTCACTAATCCCTCTATATAAATGACAATCGCTTTTATATCGTTGGCCAAAACAAACGAATGAAACACAATATCAAAACTCGTTTCAAATATCGACTGCAGCTCCTTTACATTCTCATCTAGGTTCATAGAAAGAATCTCGATATTCTTTATTTCATTAGGAATTTTAACCTGCCTATTTTTTGGAGATTTACGAAACAATCCAATCATCTCCTTTCCAGTTTTTTATAAGTTATGGATAGTTTTTGCAATTACTAGTTAGTCTTATGCACTGATTTTGGCTATTTGTTAAAAATTTAGGAAACGAAAGTGAAGCCGATTCTTTTCTATAACAAAAAAATCCCTCATGTAAAACAGTTAATGCTAACAACTGCTTTACATGAGGGATTTCCTTATATTCATTTTTTCTATTTTATTCTTTTTGGAGTTCCAGTACCGTTTCTAATAAAACGTTAACCCCTTTTTCACAATCTTCCCATGTTGTTAATTCTTCTTCACAATGACTTTTGCCATTTATGCTAGGCACAAAAATCATCGCACTTGGGAATAAACTTGCGATAAACTGAGCGTCATGTCCTGCCCCACTAGCCATTTTTTTATAGGAGTAGCCTAATGATGATACGGATTTCTCCATTATATTTAGGATATGTTCATCGAACCAAACAGTAGTGCGATCCCATAACTTTTCTGTTTTTAACGTACAGCCTTCCAGCTCAGAAAACGCGGCAAGGTTTAGAATGATGTCCTCTACTTGCTTCATAACCTCTGGGTCTTTATGTCTTGCTTCAATTGTAAAAACAACTTTATTTGGAATAACCGTATGAATATTTGGGGTTATGTTCATTCTTCCCATTGTATATACTAACTCTTGATCAAGAGCACCAAGCTTTTTGCGTAATTCGGCAATGACATTGTTTGCAGCAAAGAGAGCATCTTTTCTCATGTCCATTGGAGTTGTACCTGCATGATCAGACTCACCAGTAATTTCGATTTCATAACAAACCATTCCGACCACGCATTCTACAATTCCTATCGCCAAAGATTCTCGTTCAAGAATCGGTCCTTGTTCTATATGCATTTCCAAAAAGGCGGTTGCTTCTTTTAATCGAGATGCTTCCTCCCCTGCATATCCACTGCTTTTTAATGCTTCTTCAAAGGTGATTCCTTCGACATCCTTTTTTTCGAGCATTGTTTTCTTATCAAATTTACTAGAGAGAACCCCTGATGCCATCATAGAAGGTTCAAATCTGGCTCCTTCTTCGTTAGTAAAATTAACAACCGTTATCGGAAAGGGAAGAGTCAGTTTATTTTCCACGATGGTTCGAACGACCTCTAAGCCAGCAGCAACACCTAATACCCCGTCAAATCTTCCCCCTTTTTTTACCGTATCAAGATGAGAACCCATGACAATCGGAGATTTATCTTCCTTGCCTGCCAATGTAGCATACATATTTCCCATATCATCTACTTTGACGGACATCCCTAATTCTTCGCAGCAAGCACGAAAAAATCCCCGGACATTCACATCTTCTTCCGATAATGACAGTCGTGTGACTCCATTATTTTTAGTACGTCCAAAATCAGCAAACTTCTCGAGTGACTCTTTTAATCTCTCTCCATTAATTAACAGTTTTTGTCCCTCCATATAGAACTCTCCCTTCGAAGCAGCTTTTTTCTATCATTACATTTCAAGGAGTGTACCTCCGTCCCCTTTTCTCACAAGTGGTGACCCCTTCTTGTTTGATTAATTTTGCAGAAAAATATTTCCTTGCATTTGCTGTGCCTAGATACAACGTTTCTATTCTGCTTTCTTCCTCAGCTACCTTATTGTTTTCAAATTCTACGACTGTACCATTTAAATTTTCTACAACACTTTTAATTCGGTAGCCTTGTTGGAGCAAAAAGTCTATTTGATCACGCTCTTGCAAGAACTGCTGATATTCTGACATGCTGCCTCTCCCTTCCCGGACTTTTTGAACAACCTTGACAAAGAAGTTTCTATTATATCGTTAATGTTTTGCTTTCCTTTGGCTCTTGAGTTTCACCGTATTTTGCCCGTTTAATAAATTGTCCAGCGCCCGGTTTCCCTACAAATTGTTTATCTCGAATGACAAACTCTCCTCTAGATAAGACAGACACAGGCTCACCCGTAATTTGCATGCCTTCAAACGGATTATAGTCTACGGCCATATGATGTGATTCTGCAGAAATCGTTCGTTCGATTTCCGGATCGAAAATAACAAGATCTGCGTCTGCTCCAATGGCAATCGTTCCTTTTTTCGGGTAAAGTCCGAATAGTTTCGCGGCCCTCGTAGACATAATATCTACAAACTGATTAAGCGAAATTCTTCCTTTTTTCACACCTTCAGAAAATAAAATACTTACCCTATCCTCGATAATGGGACCACCATTCGGAATTTTCGAGAAGTCTCCTTTTCCTAATTCCTTTTGCCCTTTAAAGTCAAAAGAACATTGATCCGATCCTAATGTTTGCAGTTGCCCTGTTTTTAAGGAATTCCACAGCACTTCCTGATTCCATTTTTCGCGTAATGGAGGAGACCATACATACTTCGCTCCTTCAAAATCAGGTTTCTCTAAATAAGTTTGGTCTAATACTAAATATTGCGGACATGTTTCTCCCCATATATCGATGCCATTGCTTCTTGCTTCTTCGATTTTTTTGGCAGCTGCAGAACAAGATACATGCACGACATAAAGCTGAGATTTTGCTAACCCTGTTAAAACAGCTGCTCTTCCTGTTGCTTCCCCTTCCACTTCAGCAGGTCTTGTTAAAGCATGGTAAATCGGATCTGTCTTTCCTTCTTTTAGTGCCTTCTTCACTAAATAATCAATTACATCTCCATTTTCTGCATGTACCATTACAAGTGCCCCTAACTCCTTGGCAGCAACTAAAGTGCGGAAAAGTGTTTCATCATCTGCTTGAAAATGATTTTTATACGCCATAAATACTTTTAAAGATGTTATTCCTTCTTCTTCAATGATGTCTGGCAGCTCATTTAGCACCTCTTCATTTGCTTCTACAATCTGCAAGTGAAAGCTATAATCAATGACCGCCTTTTGTTTCGATTTGCTGTGCCAAGTTTCGATTGCGCTTTTTAATGGTTTCCCTTTAGAAGTTAAACAAAAATCAATAATGGTCGTTGTTCCGCCAAAAGCAGCTGCCTTCGTACCTGTTTCAAAATCATCTTTCGTCACTGTACCGCCAAATGGCATATCTAAATGGGTATGTGGATCAATTCCGCCTGGGAATACGTAACAACCTTTTGCATTAATCATTTCCGCATCTACCGCATGCAAATCTTCGCCAATTTGTGTAATAATTCCATTTTCAATGCATATATCCGCACAATACGTATCAGCTGCGGTTACAATTATTCCATTTTTTATGATCTTTTTCATATAAATCCTCTCCATCCCATCTAAAATAGACATTCAGTTTCTTCTAGTTATTCGGTGGATTATTTTTCATTATTTCTTGTTTCTTTCTTAAGATACGAGTTTACTTATTCACCATACTCTACGTTTTTGTAAAAGCACCGAGCGCTGCTTGCCGTTCATTCCAAGTCATCGGCGGAAGCTCATTCGGAATATGAATCATATCAATGGCTCCATCTACAGGACAAACAATCGAACATAAATTACAGCCGACACAATCTTCTTCTCTTACTTGTAAATAACTGTTTCCATCAGAATCTTTTAACATATCAATACATTGGTGGGACGTATCTTCACAGCCAATATGGCATTTATTGCAATTGATGCATACATCGTTATTAATTTTTGCCACGATTTGATAATTTAGATCAAGGTCTCCCCAGTCTGAATAATTCGGAACAGACTTTCCAACTAAATCCATAACAGAAGAAAGTCCTTTTTCATCCAAATAATTGCTTAACCCCTCGATCATATCTTCTACGATGCGGAAGCCATGGTGCATTGCCGCCGTACAAACTTGCACCCCTGTTGCCCCCATTAATAAAAATTCAACCGCATCCCGCCATGAAGAGATTCCTCCAATTCCCGATATCGGCACATTAATTCGTGGATTCCTCGCACACTCACCAACCATATGTAAGGCAATTGGTTTTACCGCTGGCCCACAATATCCACCATGCGCCCCTTTTCCTGCTACATGAGGAATGGTTTGCCATGTATCAATATCAACGCCAGCCAAGCTGTTGATTGTATTAATCATGCTGACTGCATCTGCACCGCCATTTACGGCCGCTTCTGCTGTTGCTGTAATGTCTGTTATATTAGGTGTCAGTTTGACAATAACGGGGGTCTTTGCCACTTCCTTTACCCAATAAGTCTGCTTTTCTACTAATTCTGGCACTTGCCCAGAAGCAGATCCCATCCCTCTTTCCGCCATGCCATGTGGACAGCCAAAGTTCAACTCCAGCCCATCAACGCCAACATCCTCGACTTTTTTCACAATTTCATGCCATTTCTCCTGCTTTGGTTCGACCATTAAGGAAGCAATAATTGCATGATCAGGAAATCGTTTTTTCGTTTCGTAAATTTCTTTTAAATTCACATCCAATGGACGATCTGTAATTAATTCGATATTGTTAAAGCCGGCTACTTTTTGACCATTAAAACTAACAGCTGCAAATCTCGAAGAAACATTCAATATTGGGTCACCTAATGTTTTCCATACCGCTCCTCCCCAGCCTGCCTCAAAGGCACGCTGCACTTGATAACCTGTGTTGGTTGGAGGAGCAGATGCCAGCCAAAAAGGGTTGGGTGATTTTATACCTGCTAAATTAATGCGTAAATCTGCCATAAATCAGCCTCCTAATTTTGAGTTATTATCCCGTATTAACGGGCAGTAATCTCCCGACTGAATCAGGTTTCATTTTATGCGGTTTCTACCCTTGCAGCAAAAAACACTTGGTGAATAGCATATGCACTTTCTTTTCCTTGTTGTGCAGCGGATACAACCATCGCTTCGCCTTGCCCATTTCCGAAAATAACGTCCCCACATGCAAATACTTTGTTATTGGATGTCTGATAAGTGTCCGGATTAATCTTGACTATCCCTTTGTCATGTTCCAGATGAAATTGCTCGAGAAGCTCTGCATAGCGGGATTGACCGATCGCTTTTATAACATGGTCTACCTCAAGCATAAATTCAGACCCTTCTATCGGAACCGGCCGGCTGCGTCCATCCTCTCCGCGTTCACTTAGTACCATTTTGATGCATTCTATTCCCTTAACTTGACCGTTTTCATCACCAATAATCTGTTTCGGTGCAGTCAGCCACCTAAATTCTACGCCATCTTGTTTTGCGAATTCATATTCAAAATCATAAGCCGTCATTTCTTCTATACTCCGTCTATATAAAATTTTCACATTTTCTGCCCCAAGGCGGACCGAGCAAGTTGCTGCATCAATCGCTGTATTTCCGGCACCAATTACAGCTACTTTTTTCCCGACTAATTCATCTGTAATTGGGTTTGTTTTTGTTTCTTTTACAAATTGAATGGCATCGTAAACCCCTTCTAAATCTTCCCCATCTATTCCTAAATCAGGAACATGGGACATGCCAATTGCCAGCAAGATAGAATCATAGTTTCTCAAAATCTCCTCGACAGAGATATCCTTGCCTACTCTTGTATTAGTACGAATGTCGACATTTAGTTTCATTACTTGCTCTACTTCCCAATAAGAAATCTCCTTTGGCAATCGAAAAGAAACAATGCCATACGTATTTAATCCTCCTGCCTTTTCTTCTGCTTCAAATATCGTCACTTCATAACCTAAACGTCCAAGTTCTCTTGCAGCTGATAATCCAGCCGGACCCCCTCCAACAATTGCAACCTTTTTGCCATTGCTTTTATTCGCCTCAAAGAAAGTCTGATCATTTTGGATCGCCCAATCTGTTGCATAACGCTGCAGATTGCCAATCATAATTGGTTTAGTAGAGTGATTGAGTACACATGCCCCTTCACATAATTCTTCCGTAGGACATACTCGTGCACAGCTCGCCCCCATCGGATTGGAATCCATAATCGTTTTGGCAGATCCTTTCATGTTGCCTGAAGCAATTTTTTTAATAAAAGATGGAATATTAATACTAGTTGGACAAGCTGTAATGCAAGGAGCATCGTAACAATAAAGACATCGATTCGCTTCTTCCAATGCTTCCTGATTCGTTAATCCACGCTCTACTTCCTCGAAATTTTTAGCTAAATTCTCTTTTACTATCTGTGAAAAGTTTGTTGAACGCATAAAAAACCTCCTTCTATTTTTAGATAACAAGCAAGTTTTCCTGTAAATTCAAAATAGAATGAATGCATTTTGCTATTTTATGAGTTTGATAATTTGCTTATGAGGTTAAATTTTTTTAGATGTTTAAAATGTTTACCATATATATTGCGGTTATCTATGCCTGGCTTGATAACAATAATTAAACAAAAATTAAGAAGTAGTATGTTTTGTAATGTAAAAATGAGGTGCGTAAAAGTAAACACGATAAAGAAGGACAAAAATGCAAGAAAACAATCACATTTTGTATGTTAGATGAAATTTTTAAAAAGGCTGTTTTCGTATAGAATATTGCTTTTAAACTCGCAGCCTGAATACACTTCGCTTTCCGTGGGCGAGCGTCGAGCCTCCTCGTCGCATACGCTCCTGTGGGGTCTCGTCTTTCTCGCATTCCCACAGGAGTCTACGTGTATTCAATCTGCTAAGTACTTCTTCTCCCATTTTTTTGCGTAAGAAACAACAAACTTTGAGAAAACAGCCTAAAAAAATAATAAGTCTATTATATATGGAAATTTCTAGTTAGTAAACAAATAATTTTATTTTTCTGATTATTCTAATAATGTTTTTTTCTAGATACCCTAATTAAAAGGAGGGCAAATAAACTTGAATGATTTGCCCTAAATAATATATTGGTTTTCCGCAAGTACTTTTCTCAGCACAGAAATAATAAACTTTAAATCATCGCCGGTGCAGGATAAAGGTGGACTTAATGTTAATACATTTGCAAAACCATCTACCGTGTCTCCATTTTTACCGATAATTAACCCTTCATCTTTACATGCCTGTACGATTGTCCCCATAAAATCCGCAGGAACAGGTTTTTTTGTTGCTTTATCCTCGACTAATTCAATTCCAATGATCATGCCTAACCCGCGGACATCGCCAACATTCGGATGGCTTGCTGCTAGCGGTGTTAATTCTTTTAATAAATATGCTCCGCTGGAAGCAGCTCGTTCTACTAAATTTTCACGTTCTAATATGTCGAGATTTTTTAAAGCAACGGCGCAGGCAGAAGGATTCCCACCGAAAGTGTTAATATGGCGGAAATGCAAATTCTCTTCATTCCCTTTAAATTTTTCGAAAATTTCTTTTTTGACAGCAGTAACAGATAATGGAAGATAGGCACTCGTTAACCCTTTTGCCATCGTAATAATATCTGGCTTCACATTAAAATGCTGATGACCAAATTTTTTCCCTGTCCGGCCAAATCCGCATATCACTTCGTCAATAATTAATAAAATTCCATACTTATTGCATATCTCTTGTACTTTCTGTAAATAAACAGGATCGGGGATTAATACGCCTCCTCCAGTAATCAGCGGTTCCATAATTACACCGGCAATTGTTTCTTTTTGTTCCCAAATAATTTTCTGCTCTAGTTCCTCTGCACGCATTATACTTAACTCTTCACTTGTGAGATTTGTTGGACACCGATATGGATCTGGCGGTGCTATATGGAGAAACCCGCTTGCAAGCGGTTCGTATTTATATTTTCGAAGTGCCTGTCCGGTTGCCGATAAAGCTCCCATGGAATTGCCATGGTAGGCACGATGTCGAGAAATAAACTTATAACGGTTTGGTTCACCGTTTTGCTGATGGTATTGACGGATTATTTTAAAAGCCACTTCATTTGCGTCTGATCCGCTGTTGGAATAAAAAATCATATACTCGCCTTCTAGCCAGTCATTAATTTTTTCAGCAAGTTCAATGGCAGGAACATGACTTTGCGTCATTGGCATATAGCATAATTCTTTCATTTGTTCATAAGCAGCTTTTGCCAACTCTTCTCTTCCATACCCTACATTTACACACCATAAACCAGACATAGCGTCTAAATACCGGTTGCCATCATAATCCGTCAACCAGGCTCCTTCTCCTTTGACAGCGATCATCGCTGGCTTTTCTTCTACGAACGGAGATATATGATGCCAAATGTTTTTTTGATCTTTTTCTACTAATGATAACGTCTTAACATCATCCAATTCATACCATCTCCTTCCAATAGTGAAAATACGCCTTTATTGACGTATGAATATATACTAGGATACTATTTAATTTACAGATAATTTAAATAATTTTCATTTTACATAGTGTAAAATGTTTAAGCGGACGGATTTACATTTAGGAGGATGTCTAGATGAAAGAGCTTGAATTAACTGTTTCAGATGTGTTAAAAAGAAAGACGTTTGACAAAGCCAAATTATTGGCTGGAAAAAATGGATTAAAGAGAAAGATAAAGTGGTCTCATATTTTAGAAGTAAAGGATATGGAGAGATTTGTTAATGGCGGAGAACTTATTTTAACAACAGGCATCAACCTCCAATTGGATGCACAAATTCAGCTAGAATATGTTTCAAAATTGATAGATCTTGACACCGCATGCCTTTGTATAGAAATGGGATCTTGTATTACAAGCATTCCAAAAAATGTACTTGAATTGGCGGACGAAAGAAATTATCCGATTATTATTTTTGAAGAGACGGTTAAATTTGTAGAAATTACACAAGATCTTCATACAGTCATCATCAATCAGCATCATCAGCGGATAACTGATCTTGACCGCTTATCCAATCATTTTAATAAGCTTTCCCTACAACCGAACGGCATGTTGAAAATCTTACAAGAACTACATCACTATTTTCAACACCCTGCATTCTTTTTATGTCATGATAGTGAGTCATATTATTATCCATCCAATCAAAAGCAGACGGAATGCATCATTCATTCCTATTTACAAGAAGAAAACTTTAATATAGGAGATAAACGATTTGTTTCTTTACAGCACCACTCCTTTGTTACAGTGCCTGTACGAGTATTTGAGCAAATATGGGGATATATTTTTCTTGAAATAAACGAATTTTTCTATAATGATTTTTATTTGCTTGTTTTAGATCGAGCAGCGATAGCGATCTCCCAAATTTTACTTCGCTATCGGACAATGGAGGAAAGAAAACAGAATGTGGAAGAAGAATTTATTCGAACGCTGCTGTCTGATAAGTCCATTAACAATAACCAAATTCGTTCTCTATTCCCGATACACTATCCGCAAACAGGTTACCGAATCATCTGCTGGGCGATAGACAGCATCGCGGATTTAAATCGTTCACTCTGGAATGAGTCAAAAGTACAAATATCGATGATGCTTCGTTCCTTATTTCAACAAAAAGGCTTTCATCCAATTATTTCTGTGAGACCACATGAAATTATCGCAATTGTGTTTACACCACCTATTTTCACTACAGAAACAGAACAAAATAAATGGGAGCAGCTTGCTAATACCTTTTTATTCATCGACTCTGCCTATTTCCCTGCTCACCCTTATTTCGGGATAAGTTCGATTTCAAGGGATATTTCATCTGTAAAAAAAGGATATGAGGAAGCACTGAGTGTACTATCCTTAAAGAAAAACAACTTAATAAAGAATCATTTTTTTGAAGAAATCGGTATTTACCGCTTGCTGCTCCCTCTTCAAAAATCTGGAGAGTTAAAGAATTATATTGACAATTACCTTGGAAAACTCCTTGCTTACGATGCAAAAAATGACAGTCAATTACTTAAAACGCTTGCTGTTTATTTGGAGTGCAGCGGTTCAAAAAAAGAGTCTGCCGATCGACTATTTATTGTCCGTCAAACACTTTATCACCGAATCGAAAAAATAGAATCCTTATTAGGAAAAGATTTTATGAATCCTGCTAATCGTTTAGCGATTGAAACAGCTATTCAAGCCTACTATTTGGAGAACGGGAGCGAACAAAGATTACTCGAAAAGGCAGATTTCTAACTTAAGAAAGGTGGCGTGAGCAGAGCTACTCCATCTCTAATAAGGGTAAACACTTACTACTAAGCACCATTATTCGTCGCTTTCCTCTATTGAAAGCAGGCGCAGCTCCGAACCCTTTTTCTGTGGAAAAAGGTCGGAGCTGCGCATTTTGAAACAATATCTGTATAACAATGGTGCTCATTGTTTTTGTTCTTCTTGTAAGCAGAAAGTTTAGGCTTCTCTCATACCAGCTTCATTGTATGGCGTGTTCAAAATATTTTATTGAAATTAAACTAGAAGCTATTTATATAAACTTTTTCGACTATTAGCTTTTCTCAAAATTTGGTTTGATTCCTTCAAATACATAGTTTATCAAGTTTCTTACAAAAATTTCGTCAAGTACTTCTCCAGTTATCAATAATCTATAGAATACAGGTCCCCAAATTAAATCAATACTTAGATCTATATTCAGGTCTTTTCTTAATTCTCCTCTTGAAATTCCACGTTCTAAAATTTGTGTTGAAATATTTCGGCGAGGCTTAAAATACGCTTTACGATATATATCAGCTAAGTTTGGATCATATTGTCCTTCCGCTATTATTTCAGCAATTACATTTCCCTTTCTACTCATTAAAAATTCTACAAAATTATTAACTTGAATGAACATATCATCAATAGTTGACCCTGTATTAGGTATTGGAAGCTTTTCACTAGTGGCATTTAAGAAACTATCTATAACAACGGCAGCTTTATTTGGCCACCATTTATAAATAGTAGCTTTGCTAACTCCAGCTTTTTCAGCAATCTTTTCAACAGTTATTGCTTTAAAGCCATTTTCAATTAATAGATCATATGAAGCAGTAAGAATATCTGTTTTTGTTTTTTCACTGCGAGGACGCCCTAATTTTTTATCCATTATTAATAACCTCTCTTATATAATGATAAATCAATTTTAAAACTATACGTATAGTATATATTAAAAAATAAAAAAACACACTTTACAATACTGAACGTTCAGTTTATTATATATTTATAAACTGAACGTTCAGTATTTATCTATTTGTAAAGAAGCCTGAAAGAGAAGAGGAAAACATTGACTAATTTTATTCTTTAAAAGGAGTGAAGTATAATGGAAAGCTTAAATAATGAGTTTGTGGAAAATAAACCTGTACTAAATAATGTATTGATTTTGGCTATGGCTATAGCTTGTGGACTTACTGTTGCAAATTTATATTATATACAGCCCTTGCTGTCAGATATTGCTAAGACATTCAATGTCAGTGAAATTAGTGTAGGTTCTGCAGCAATGCTTACACAAATAGGTTATGCCGTTGGAATGATATTTATATTGCCCCTTGGAGACATAAGAGAAAGAAGAAATTTAATAACTGTAGTGTTTTTATTTTCAATACTCTCGCTTACAAGTATGTTTTTTTCTCAAAATATATGGATGCTGATGATTTCTTCTTTTGCAGTTGGATTTACTTCCATTATTCCTCAGCTTCTTATCCCTTTGGCTGCTCAGTTATCAGATCCAAAGGAGAGAGGTCGAATAATTGGCACAGTTATGAGTGGTTTATTAATTGGTATATTAGTATCACGTTCATTTAGCGGTATTTTGGGTGAATACTTAGGATGGAGAATAGTATATATTATTGCCGCAATGATGATGATCATTCTTATGATAGCTTTAAGAAAATTAATACCAGTAAGTAAACCTGTTTCTAACCTTCAATATATGGAGTTATTAAAATCAATGATACAATTAATAAAAACCGAATCAGTTTTAAGAGAAGCTTCTATTAATGGAGCCCTGATGTTTGCAGCTTTCAGTGCATTTTGGACATCACTTATATTTTTACTTGAAAGCTCTCATTACAACATGGGTTCTCAGGCAGCAGGCTTATTTGGATTAATTGGAATCAGCGGTGCTTTGGCTGCCCCATTGGTTGGAAGAATGGCCGACAAGAAAGGCTCTAGATTTGTTATAGGAATAAGTGTAATTGTTGTAATCATTTCTTATCTATTCTTCCTTCTGTTTGGATTTACAGTATTGGGATTGATTGTAGGAATTACCTTGCTTGACTTAGGAGTTCAATCCAGCAATATTTCCAACCAAACCAGAGTACATTCTTTAAATGAAGAAATGCGCAACAGAATTAATACTATATATATGGTAAGCTTTTTTCTAGGAGGAGCATTAGGTTCTTTTCTAGGATCTTATAGTTACGCACACTTTGGATGGTATGGAGTTTGTAGTTTTGGAATAGCAACGCAAATTCTAGCAGTTATTGTCCATAAAACTGCAAAATAATTTTTATACATTTAAATTTTATTAGAAGGAAAGATTGCCATAACATTTTAGAGCGTGACTTTCATACTTCTAAACTAGACGAGATGTGGATATTAAGAAAGAATTAAGGCAATATGAAAGGGCATGAGTTCAATACCAAACTCATGCCCAAATAGCTTCCTAAAACCCGTTTCTAACTTTTGGGTTCAGTTCAGATTGAAGTGTCTTTCTTCCATACATACGTTACGTACATTGAAAAGATCGGATGCGATTTGTGTCTGTGCCGTAGTAAACCCATCTGAAATTACGCCAGCGGTAGCCTGCAACAGATGTTCTTCCAACAAAAGTCGGATAGAACCAAAAACTGCGTCCATTATTTAACCAAACATAAGTAAATCGATACAAACACCTTCTCATCGAACCAGGGTCCACAGCGAATAAACCGGCAGATTGTTGAAGCTGCGGGGTATAAGAAGGTGGAGGTGTAGTTGGTGCTTCTGAACCCCCGCCGCCTCCTGGAAACCCTGGCTGCGATGGCTGCCCTCCTCCAAATGGCGGAAAAAAATCACCTAAACCAGGAATAGTAGGAAACTGGCCTTGCGGTGGAAATGGCGGTGGTCCCCCAGGCTGCTGACGATATGCATTTATATCATATGGATAATATGGTGGATAATACATAAGTTAATCTCCCTTCGGATTATTCTGTTTTAACTTATGCATTTTGCCTAATTTGGTGAGGAAAAAATAAAATATACTACCATTTATATAAATTTTATACTGCTTCTTTTGCAGCAAGCCTATATACAAAATAACCAATCACTGTTCCGATCGTATTTAAAATAATATCATCTATATCTGTAAATCTGTTCGTAATCAATAATTGGGTGATTTCAATACAAGTGGAAAAAAGTGCGCCAACAAGTGCTGCACGGAAAACAGAATCAATGCGGGCAAATCTCCAAGGGAGGATAAAACCAAATGGAACAAATAAAAAAATATTGCCTCCTACATTAATAAAAAACGTACGCAATGACTGCTCTGTTAAAAATCCATTCATCATTTCAAAGGGAATCAAGTTTACTCCGCCTACGCCAACACCAATTCCTAATGAAGGATGTGGAAGCATCGTTAAATACAATATATAAATAATAGATAGAAAAAATAATAAATTTAATAGATTACGATGAATAAGCAACACCACCAACTCTTCCTATTTTATTTATAATAAAATGTATGTAGGAAATCACTCCATAAATTATTCCATAGATACAAACAACAATCACACTTTTCTCATAATTTGGTAAGTATACAGGAAAATTTAGCAGCAAACAAGTTAAATGCTAAATTGGGTTTGAGTCAAGCATTTGTAAGCAGTTTTTTTATCCCAAAAAAAGGAAAGCGAATTCATTATTTTTGAGTTCTCTCTTGGTACATATTTTTCATTTTTTAAAGGCTTTGTTAATTTTAATGTTGATTTTAAAAGAAGGTCCACAGCAGGAATACACTTCGCTTTCCACGGGCGAATGCCAAGCCTCCTCGTCGCTTCGCTCCTGCGGGGTCTTGCCTATTTCGCTTTTCCCGTAGGAGTCTTCGTGTATTCCTGCTGCTCTGTGCTTCAACTATAGACAGAAACGACAATATTGTTTTACAGAAATTAGAATAGCAATTCCAAAAATTATTGCACCAATTTTCCGAGTACTCACTTATTATCCTCTCCTTCATTTAAAAATAAATTATCCACCTTAACGCCTAAATTTTTTGCAATATTAAAAGCTAATTGTAAGCTTGGATCATATTTATTGTTTTCAATGGCATTAATAGTTTGTCTACTTACATTACATAAATCTGCCAACTTTCCTTGAGAAATGTTTTTCTTTTCTCGGTATTCTTTAATACGATTTTGCACCTGAATACCACCTTTACTATAGAATGAATGTAAAACATTTTTTACACCTTGATTATAAAATAAGACGAAAGAGGTGTCAAATATTCTTTACACCTCTTTCGTCATTAAAATGTTAAAAACAAGGTATGACCAGAACTTTTCCGATCATACCTTTCCATTAGATTTTCACCATTTGTTTAGCTGCAACATCATGAACAGCAGGTCTTCCAATCGAACGATAGTAAATTCCTGCTTTTTCAGCAGCAGCTAAGCTGTAACAGTTTCTTCCATCATATATATAAGGTGTCTTCATTTTTTCTTTAAATTGCTTAAGAGGAGCTTCTTTAATTGCATCCCATTCAGTAAAAATGAAGCAGATGTCCGCATTTTCAATCGCCTGCTCAATCGTTGATTCGTACTTAACTTCTGTCGGAAAAATTTTCTTGAAATTGTTTTCACCGACAGGATCATATACATGCACATTTGCTCCTTCATTTAATAATAATCGTACATTCGGAATAGACGGAGCTTCACGAAGATCATCTGTGCCTGGTTTAAATGTTACACCTAATACAGCCACTTTTAACCCGGTAAAGGATGCGAATTCCTTCCTTGCTTTTTTCACTAATTTAAATTTCTGCTTCTCATTTACTTCAATTGCCGCTTTTACGGTACGCAATACATACCCTTCTTCTTCTGACAGCCAATGCAATGCTTTCGTATCTTTCGGAAAACAAGAACCGCCATAGCCAATGCCGGCCTGCAAAAATTTATTGCCGATGCGGCTGTCATAGCTCATTCCATTTGTAACATCTTCAATATTAGCGCCAACGACTTCACATAAATTAGCAATATCATTCACAAACGAAATTTTTAAAGCTAAAAAGTCATTAGCTGCGTATTTTACCATCTCTGCACTGCGACGGCTCATCGTTAATACCGGCTGTTGGAACGGCTGATACATTTCAGTTAATAACTGCTTTGCCTGCTCACTTTCTACGCCGATTACAATACGAGAAGCATGCAATGTATCTTGTACAGCTGTTCCTTGCGCAAGAAATTCCGGATTAGAAGCAACTTCTATATTTACACTTTTTGCTGCATATTTTTGCATATAAGCTTCGATTTTATCATTTGTTCCAATTGGCACCGTTGATTTAATCACAACGAGGCAATCTTTGTCAAGCGATTCGGCAATTTGCTTTGCCACCGTATAAAGAAAAGTCAAATTGGCAGAACCATCTTCATTTTCAGGTGTACCTACCCCAATAATAATGACATCTGCACTTTTATACGCTTTTTTATAATCTGTCGTAAAAAAAAGTTTATGTGCATGCGCATTTTTACTTATTAATTCATCAAGCTGTGGTTCATAAATAGGAGAAATATGTTTATTTAATAGCTCTATTTTTTCTTCAATAGGATCTACACATGTAACAGTATGGCCCATTTCAGCCAAGCAAACACCTGTTACTAAACCAACATAACCAGTTCCGGCTACTGTAATCTTCATCATAGAAAATCTCCTTTTTCTGTACTTTCGGATAGATTTCTATTCATTGTACCAAACACTTATTAAGTTGTTTTATTGTTTTTGTAAATATCGGTAAACAATATGTAAAAATAAAAGCGGATAGATTTCCTATTAGAAAAACCAGAATAATAGACCTATTCGTTTACTAGGTATTTTGCATTGTTTTTTGAAACAATCCAATTATTTGGAGAAAATGAAGCACTACTTAAGATAGAAGAGGTAAAATAAAAGCGGATGGATATTCCAACTCCATGGCATCCCCACACTCACTCACCGGATGCCTTGGAGATTTTTTTTGTAAAAAAGAGGCGGAGCTACATATAGTTTAAATGTAACGCTCTTTTCGTATAGATTGTTGTTATTTAACCCGCAACCTGAATACACTTCGCTTTCCACGGGGCGAGCGCCGAGCCGCTTCGTCGCTACGCTCCTGCTTTCTTCTCGCCTGTCTCGCTAATCCCGCAGGAGTCGTGCGGACGCCTCTCCTAACCAACATGATGGTCGTTTTCAAACTCTCTATACCAATTTCCCCCTAATAAATTTAAGTGTTTCACCTATAATTTATCTAATAAAGCACTTTTTCAGTGCCGTCGCTATACTCCTGCAGGGTCTCGTCTTTCTCACATTCCCACAGGAGTCTACGTGTATTCAGTCTACTGAGTACTTCTTCTCCCATTTTGTTACGTAAGTAATAACAAACTTTTAGAAAACAGCCTTTTATTATTTCTATTTAAAAAAAATATAATTTTGATCAGCAAATAAATCTGTGTATGAAAATAGACATTATAGGAAATTTTAGTAATGAAAGAATCAATAAAAACTTAAACATGGAGCGTATAAAAGATGAACAGCTCATGGAATCGACTAACTCCAAAAAAGAAAAGAAACAAACAAGCGGTCCAGTATGTAGATAGGGAATTAAAAAACTTTACTGCAGAAGAACTGGATTTGAATCTAAATATTAATATTAATAACATTAAACAGGCATTAGGGAACAGCAGTGATGTCAGTATTCGCGAGTTTAAGATGGGAAGCCCATTCAATAAGAAAGTTGCTACCGTTTATATTAATGGGTTAACAGATAAACAGATCATGGGAAATTTTATTATTAATAAACTAATGAATGATATAACTATCGCGGAACATGCGGATCAATCTATTTCTACTCAAATAGGCACTTTTATCAAAGAACATATATTAACGATCACACATGTGGAGGAAGTAAAAGATTGGAAGAAACTCTTTCTCTCTCTTTTATCAGGTCAAACAATTGTTCTGGTGGATGGATGGGATCAGGCGCTTGGATGTGCAGCACAAGGAGGAGAATTAAGAGGAATCTCAGAACCATTAGCTGAGCCATCTGTAAGAGGACCAAGAGATAGTTTTACAGAGTCGCTAATAACCAATACTGCTTTGATTCGCAGCAGAATTAAAACACCTGATTTATGGCTGGAAACAAGAGAAATAGGCAGCATTACTCAAACACAAATTGGAATTATGTATATAAATGGCATCGTCAATAACAAACTTTTAAAAGAAGTAAGGGAAAGACTGGATAAAATCGAAGTAGATGAAGTAACCGGTTCGAGCACCATTGAAGAATGGATAAGCGATAAAACAGCTACCCCTTGGCCGACCATGTTTGTAACAGAAAGACCAGATGTTGTAGCTGGAAATTTACTTGAAGGTCGTGTGGTTATTTTCGTCAATGGAACTCCAAACCCTTTAATATTGCCAGCAACATGGATTCAATTTTTTCAGACAGCTGAAGACTATTATTTACGATGGAACATTGTGGGATTTTTAAGGATCATCAGAATAATTTCCTTTTTTATTACCCTTCTTGGTCCATCTCTATTTATTGCCTTTTTGTCTTTTCATCAAGAATTAATTCCTACACCTCTTCTTATTAATCTTGCAGCACAGCGGCAGAATGTTCCATTTCCTATTATTATAGAGGCTTTGTTGATGGAATTTACCTTTGAGGTTTTAAGGGAAGCAGGTGTAAGGATGCCTCGACCTGTTGGGCAGGCTGTTTCCATCGTCGGCGCCCTTGTATTGGGAGAAGCTGCAGTTTCTGCTGGAATTGTTTCAAGTGCCATGGTTATTGTTGTTGCAGCAACAGCAATCTCTAGTTTTACCATCCCGCATTATACGATGACAGATGCGTTACGTTTACTTCGTTTTAGCTTTATGATTTTAGCTGCTACGTATGGACTTTTTGGAATTGGATTAGGTGTAATTGTATTAATTGCACATACTTGCAGTCTCCGATCTTTTGGAATTCCATATTTGGCTCCGTTTTCTCCTATTATTTTAGAGGATCAAAAAGATGCCATTATCCGAGTGCCATTTCCATTTATGTCCAAACGACCTCGCTTAATTAGTCAAAACAAGGTAAAGAGAACGGGGAATACGGAAAATCTAGGACCACCTTCCGATAAAGAGAAGAAAAAAAATAATCAACCAAAGAGTGATTCAAATGAAACATAATGTTATTTTTATGTGGTTATTATGTTTAACCACCACCATTTTATCCGGATGTTGGGACAGTAGAGAATTGCCAAAATTGAATATTGTTTCTGCTATTGCCATTGACAAGGATGATGAGGATGAAAATAGATATCGCACGACTGTTCAAGTTATTAATCCTCCTCAAGTCGCAGGAGGTCAACAAGGAGGAAAAGTACAGGCAGCCCCTGTTATAACATTAACTAATTCTGGCAGTACGTTATCGGAATCACTTAGAAAAATCTCGCCAATGCTGCCAGGACAGTTATTTTTCCCTCATATCCAAGTTATGGTAATTAGTGAAGATGTTGCAAAAGATGGCATTCAGCATTTATTTGATGTGATTGAAAGAGATTCCAAGTTTCGTCTCCTTTTCCCAGTTGTAATTGCACGAAACACTTCAGCGAAAGATATACTGCAAATAACCACCCAAGTATATCCAATTCCTTCTGATGAAATAGATGAAAATTTACTATCATCAGAAGATGAATGGGGAGAGTTTATTCGTACACAAGTAGATCAGGTTATAGAAGGGTTGAAGGAAGGAAGTCTTGTAGTGTCAGGCATTCAAATAACTGGCAATAAAGAGCAAGGAAATAAAACGGAAAATTTGCAGCAAATCTCTCCTGGTGCAAAAACAGAAGTAGGTGGACTTGGTCTATTTACGAATGGAAAATTAAATACATGGCTAGACGGAAAAACGGCTAGAGGCACTACTTGGATCATGAATGAAATGAAAAAAACAGTACTAAATTTAGACTGCAAAGACATGAAAGAAGCAATCTCCATAGAGTTATCTCGTTCCAAAACAAAAATAAATGTCACGATAAAAAACAATCAACCCGTTATCCAAATACATGTTAATGCAGAAGGAACTATTTCAGAAACGCTTTGTTCTATCGATCTTTCACAACAAAAGGAAATAAAGAAACTGGAAAAAGAGATGGAAAAAGAGATAAAGGAAGAAATTAAAAATACGATTAATATGGCTCAAAAAGAAAAAAGTGATTTTTTAGGTTTCGGTGAACATATTAACATGAAAGACAAAAAAACATGGAAAAAAATCGAAAAGAAATGGGATGCTGAAGTATTTCCCAAAACGGAAGTGAACATAAATGTAAATGCATTTATACGTCGAACAGGCATGCTTAGCAACCCTTCTAGTAAATGAATGGTACGTATAGCTCTAAAGATTGGAGATTTCATAAATGTGGAAAAAGCTAAAATAAGTGTTATTCAATTATTTTCGATAATGTTTATATTTGAACTGGGAACTGCTTTGGTAATCAGCTATGGAATAACGGCAAAAAAAGATGCTTGGCTTGCCATCCTTTTATCGATGGTTGGAGGGATTATCTTATTTTTTATTTACTATTTATTATTCCGCCAATATCCAAAGCTTCCCCTCACAAGCTATACAAGGAAGATTTTTGGCAAATACTTAGGATGGGCTGCTGGTTTTTTATATGTTATTTATTACTTGGATATTGCCTCGAGAAATATTCGTTAGCTGGGCGACTTGCTTATCTCATCTACCTATAGGGAAACACCATTAATAGCCATCACCATCCCATTGGTTCTTGTCATCTGTTACGTACTTTACTTGGGTGTAGAAGTTTTAGCTAGAACTTCTGAAATATTTTTTGTCATTTTATGTTTGTTTGGGTTGGCAGGAAACTTTTTGGTTTTGGCTTCAGGGAATGTGGAGTTTCATCATCTTCTCCCTTTTCTCGAGAATGGATGGCAGCCTATTTTTAAAACAGTTTTCCCTCATACGATCGCTTTTCCCTTCGGAGAAATGATTGTGTTTACGATGCTTCTTCCCTATTTAAATCAAGCAAAATATGTGAAAAAAGTATGGTTGTCCGCCTTAATCGCTAGTGGTGTTATTTTAAGCTGGACCGTTAGTTTAAATATTGCCGTTCTTGGCATGGAAGCGACAGAACGGGCTTCTTTTCCTACTCTCACAACGGTTGGAAAAATCAATCTGCTAGATTTCGTGCAAAGACTTGATGCTATAGTGGTATTTACTTTATTAATCACTGTGTTTTTCAAAGCATCCATCTATATATATGTTTCAGTCATGGGAATAGCAGATTTATTTAAACTGAACAGCCATCATCGAATTCTGCTGCCGATCGGAATCATTGTCACCTATGTATCGATGATTATGGCATCAAATTTCCAAGAGCTAACGAAAGAAGGGAAACTTATAAGCTATTATATGCATTTGCCTATGCTACTAATTATTCCGTTAGGCATGTTAACGGTTTCCTTTATTCGAAATAGGTTCAAGAAGAAAGCTAACTTCGACCATTAACAATCATCATAAAGAAGGGAAAAAAGATGCAAAAGATTTATATTTATAACCATTATATATACTGAATTAGCATGCATGAAAGATAGGTGAAATTTTTATACAATGGAAAAAGCTAAAATTAATGCTATTCAATTATTTTCGTTGATGTTTATATTTAATTTAGGAACGGCTTTGGTAATTAACTATGGTCTATTGGCAAGAAAAGATGCTTGGTTCGTCGTCCTTTTAGGTACATGCGCAGGAATTATCTTATTTTTCCTTTATTACTTATTATTTCGCCAATATCCAAAGCTCCCACTTACAAGCTATGCAAGAAAAATCTTAGGGAAATACTTAGGCTGGATTGTTGGCTTTTTATATGTCCTATATTTTTTGTATATTGCCTCTAGAAACATTCGTGATATTAGCGACTTGCTGGGTGCATCTACCTTAAGGGAAACACCATCAGTAGCCATTGCCATTCCATTGATTATCGCCATCTGTTATGTCCTTTTTTTAGGAGTAGAAGTATTAGCTAGAACTTCCGAAGTATTAATTGTAATGTTGTTCTTATTTGGTGCGGCAGGAAACTTTTTTGTTTTGGTTTCAGGCAATATAGAATTCCATAATCTTCTCCCTTTTTTAGAAAATGGATGGAAACCCGTTTTAAAAACCTTACCTAAAATAGTCCCTTTGCCTTTCGGAGAAATGGTTGTTTTTACAATGCTTCTCCCCTTTTTAAATCAAGCTAAAAAGGTAAAAAAAGTATGGCTGTGGGCTATGATCTCAAGTGGTGTCATTCTAAGCTGGACCGTTGGTTTAAATATTGCCGTTCTTGGGGTGAGTGCAACAGCAGATGCTACTTTTCCTACTCTTACAACAGTAGGAAAGATTAATTTATTAGACTTTATACAAAGGCTTGATGCCATTGTCGTATTTACTATGTTGATTACTGTATTTTTTAAAGTATCTATATTTATCTACGCTTCTGTTATGGGGATAGCAGATTTATTTAAACTGAACAATTATCAGCGCATTTTGTTTCCAATCGGGAGCATTGTCGTCTATATATCATTGATTATGGCAGCCAGTTTTCAGGAACATATAGCTGAAGGCGATAAAATGCTGTATTATATGCATTTTCCGATGATAATCATTATTCCCTTGCTTCTATTACTTGTTTCTTTTATACGAAGCAGGTTCAAACAAAGCTAACTAGAACCCTTCAGAGTTTCGAAAAAGTAAGACTACAAACATTCAGGCTGCTTGAAAACGTTTGTCTATCGAGGAACGACCCTTTTTGAGGAGCGGCGGCCAACAGGATGTTGGTCAGAACGACGTTGCCACAGGCTCGCAGGATGCGAGTCAATCGACGTTGCCACAGGACGTTGCGCATTTAGTCGATTTTCCTTTAATACGTATTTAGTCGTTCATCCACTTTACCTGGTAATGAGCACCGAAAAAAACGGGGAGTGACGAAGAGAGCGAATGTTTTTCAACAGCCTGGAAAGCTAACTAGAACCTTTTTTCTCTTTTCTAATCATCACGATTTGCTGCACGATAACGATAATAATAAAGCCTGCTAACACAACATACTCTCCTGCGTGCATAACCTTAAACGGATCAATGAAGTGATTAAGCGATTGAGTGAGGCTTTCTCCAATCAATAAATCTAATGCTACAATAATCATTAATGAACAAAACAAAGTAACAAAAAAAACACCAAATAGTTTCATCTGTTTATCTCCTTTACTATTTTTTATACCAATAGTATTTGTAGAAAAGGAAATAATAATCTAAAATTGCTCAGCGATACTAATAAATCAATTACGAAGAAAAACGAAAGTTTGTTATACACCCTGGTTTTATTTTAATGGCTACCCTGAAAAGAAGTTCCGCAGCGTGAATACACTACGCTTTCCGCGGGCGAGCGCCGAGCCGCTTCGTCGCTACGCTCCTGCAGGGTCTCGTCTGTCTCGCTTTCCCGCAGGAGTCTTCGTGTATTCACGCTGCTCTGCACTATAAATGTGAGAGACTTCTTCTTTCCATGCGCCATGTTGCGAATTTTATTAGCATGGGTGTCTACCCTAAAAATAAGCCCTGTTAAAAGCGGTTTTCCGAAATACTTCCATCCCCACACTCATGTGTACATCTTTATTTTTTTAAGTCTTCCCTGTAATATGCTAAAATCATATTAACTATTTAATTATCAAAATATTAACAATTACCATTTACAGAGGAAGAATGAAAATGAAAAAATTTATTACTCTATTACTTTTTATATTTTTATTTCCTTTCACGTCGAATGTTTTGGCAGAGGAAATAAAGCTAAACTCAACTATTTCTACAAAAGAACTATTTGATCCTAGCAAGGAGTATCAATCACAAGAATTGATCATCAAGTTTAAAGCAGGAATAACAGAAAAAGAACGAGTTCATCTTTTAACAGCAAGCAATCTTACAGAACAGTCTTTTTATAATGGCCTTTCTTTAGTAAAAGTATATTCACAAGAACCGTTAAAAAAAGTAGTGGACAAGTTATTAACAGATGCAAGGATAGAATTTGCCGAGCCAAACTATGAAATCAAAGCATCTTATTTACCAAAAGATTCTTCCTATCATAAACAATGGTATTTAAACACAGTGAACAGCGAAAAAGCATGGGATGAAACAAAGGGCTCCTCAAAAATTACGGTTGCTGTCATTGACGGAGGAATGCAAACAGACCATCCCGAATTTAAAGGTCGCATCGTCTCTCCATATAATGCTGTAACAAACAATCATTCCATAAATCCTGATATCCATGGGACACATGTAGCAGGAATTATTGCTGCCGCCAATGATAAAAAAGGAACGATTGGAATTGCCCCAAATGTTCATATTATGCCCATAAATATTTTTACAGGAGATGGAGCGGACGCTTATGATGAATCGGTAGGTATTATGTATGCAGTCGATCATGGGGCAAACATCATTAATATGAGTTACAACAGTCTGCAGTATTCATATGCAGAAGAACATGCAATCAAATATGCAGCATCAAAAGGGGTTGTCTTAGTTGCGGCAGCAGGCAATGACGGAAATAATGCACAAAATTATCCAGCTGCATATGACTCAGTTATTGCCGTAACCGCTACTGATGACAAAGACCAACTGACAAACTTTTCGAATTACGGGGCATCTGTAGATATTTCTGCACCAGGAAATACGATCTATTCCACTTCACCAACGAATAGTTATAAAACAATGAGCGGTACGTCTATGGCAGCACCTGTTGTATCCGGTGTAGCTGCACTTGTACTATCAAAAAATCCTTTGTTATCACTAGAAGATGTGACAAACATATTAATTACTTCTACAAAAGACCTCGGAGCAGCTGGAAGGGATGAACAGTTCGGATATGGTCGTATTGATGCAGAAAAAGCACTTACTAACACCCCTGCTCCCCTTAGTGAATTAATCGTTAGTGGAAAAAAGAAAAACAATGTCTCCATCTCTATATATAAAGGATGCAACGTTTCGCTCACTGTCGAAAATGAACAACGGAAAACGATTAAAACCATCACTTCTATTAAAAAATGGAATGGTGGCACACTTTCTGCCACATGGGACGGTACGGATAATCAAAACCATTTGGTCTCTAATGGAAAATATAAATTTGTTGTAAAAGCTAAAAATGGAAAAGAAGTAATAGCAAAATCAAAAATAATAAACTTTATCAATGAAAGCACACCAAATATTAAAATGAAAAGCAGCGCTCCTGTCCACTTTTCACCAGTACAAAAGAAAAAAGGAACGTTCTCTTTCCAATTAACGAAAAACGCAAAAGTAAATGCGAAAATAATAGACAATAAAGGAAAGTACGTCAAAACAATTTTATCTAAAAAACCATTAACAGCTGGAAACTATTCTTTTTCATGGGACGGCACAAGTTCAAAGAAAAAGAGAGTAAAAGATGGAAACTATCAATTAGTACTCACTATTGCAGAAAGTAAAAAGAAACCAACTTCCACTAAAATGGTCGTTGATACAAAAGCACCTGCTGTAAAAGAACAATTATCTTCTTCTACTTTACAAATGAACGGCCAAACAAATATAAACTCTACTCTCGAATTATCAGAAGATGCAAAGGTTACTGCTTTTATTCAAACAGATAAAGGTCAGAAAATAAAAAAACTCGTAAATAATATAGCGGTAAAAACAACGAAAACAACATTCAACTGGAATGGAAAAAATGATCAACAGGCTTTTGTACAAGAAGGAAACTATAACTATTTTTATGAAATAAAAGATAAAGCAGGCAATATCATAAAGAAGAACAGTGCTGCTTTCTTTGTACAAGATTGGCAAAAACCGTCCTTAGAAGTGAATAATGTAGTTTATGATAAAACAACTGCGGATGTTTCGATTCCATATACCGCTTCAAAACACGGAGGTCTACGAGTCGAAATTTTCAAAGAAAACATATCTATCAAAACGCTTGAGATAGAAACAACTGTAGGAAATCAAATTATAACATGGGATGGAAAAGATAATAACGGCAACACTTTAGAAGATGGAAATTATGAAATAAGGATGACGTTAACAGACGCCTATCAACAAAGTATATTAAAAACAGCAACTTTAACAGTAGGTGCAACTCCCTAACATTAAAGCCTCCAACGAAAGTCAGTATGCCGCCATTATGACGCAGCAAATGTGGCAGATGCATTAGGCAATAAATATAGGAATGAATACGAGCTAAGAAAAGTGCAGGCGCCTTGTTCAGCCCCGAAGAAAAATGTTCTCTTGACTCAAAAAGTGTTTTTTACTTTTAGAGGCAAGAGGTTATCTTTCACAGGGGCTAGGCGCCGGAGCTAGACACTAAACTAGTTCAAAATTTTATCTTTCTATCTTTTGAAAAAAAGGGAATCCATCGCGTTGATTTTGTCAAAGTGCTGGATTCCCTTTTTAATCTTACTACTGTTCAGCGTTTCTTGAATCTATATTACTATTTATTAGATTTCCAATGCAAAAAAATTGCAAAAATTGACTATTTGTTAACAAATTCAGTCCTTTCGTACCTTTCCCCTCTACCATTTTTACTAGATAATGGATAAAAAAAGGAGGAAAAAAGTGCTAAAAAAGGATGCTTATTTAAACTGTCTTGGTAGGTATCTTCGCGGAAAACGAATGGAAATGAATTTGACCATTACACAATTAGGAGAAATAACTGATCTTGATTTCAACCATTTAGGTAAAATCGAAAGGGGGGTTAAGTATCCAAATGGATATACTTTATTAATATTATGTGAAGCACTTAACATTGAATCATTTTCAGAGCTTCAGGCAGAATTACATAATATTCAAGCACAAAAAGCAATTAATTCAACTACTAATATGTGTTTAAAAAGGACCCAAACTAGAAGACAACGAAAAGATTAAAAGGTTTCATTTAGTTACTTTTTAAACATCCTCTACTAAGTTTTAACTAGACTACTTAATATAGGAGGAGTAAAGAATTGACATTAATTATACGAGATTATGATATCGATGAAAAGACATTGGCGCTTATTCCTGTAAAACATATTCATTATCATACCATTGTATTAACAAGCAACCAAAATTTATATGTTAAAAAAACACCATTCGAGCTTATTAAAAAAGCCGCTTTAAACGGAGGATCCGACTATAGAGGCCGACGAACTTCGATGATTTATTTAACTGGTATAAAACAAAAAAATCCGATTCCAATTAGTGAATCTAAAAACATCTTTGCCTTTCCTACTCAATCTCCGAAACAATTAAATTGTTATTGGATATTCTTTCACCATGTTGACAGTATTAAACCAATTGAATCTGCCTCCTCAGAACGCCATTCTATTATTTTATTTAAAAATAAACAAAAACTACATATTAAAGAATCTGTTTATTTATTAGAAAAACAAATGTACCGAACATGGTTATGCAAAAAAGCGCTTCAGAAGAGCTATTGACCTAGCCTTAGTAATATAGGTGTGTCTCTATTGAAAAAAATGACTTTAACAAAGCAGGAGCTGTCCCAAAGTAAATACCTTGAAAATTGAAAATCAAGAATGTTGATATATCAGTATTTTTAAACATAAATAGGGGCATCCCATAGCCGAAAAATCGACTTATTGGACAGCCCCTGCTTTTCTATAATTTATCATGACGTTTTGATGTAAAGGATTGGAATGAAATAATCTTGTTGCTGTTATCGTAAAAAAGATCATCTACATCGAGTTTCTCTGTTTCTAACGCATCCTCGTCTTCCCATACACCTTCTGTATAAAAAGGATAGAGATTTTCTGGATACGCTTCTTTGCTGGTTGCAAAGGTTGTATGCATATTTTCCAATTCTTCAACAAGTACATGTTCTATTGCTGTTACCTTTGAGGAAATACTGCTTTTGGAAACACCAAATTTTAACGCCAACTCTTTTTGAGTAAGGATATCAGCATACGGGAGATTTTGACTACTCAAATAAACCAGGGCAGCCACGTAAATCATTGGCTTTTTTATGTTTGGATTTTTCCGCTGACAATATTGATACCATAAATGTACCACTATATCGATCATTCCTTCATCCGCATCCAATTCCATCATAAAATCAACAAAAAGTAATGCCACTTTTCTTTGCTTAGCGTTCTTCCAATCCAACCGCTCAAACGATACATCGGATGAACCAAAGAAAAAAAGTGCAAGTACTTCTGGATAATTCTTACTTACAAAAGTAGTCTTCTCTGTCTCTTCGCTATTTTCATATAAGTCTAGAACAGCTTCTACTATTCCATCACTGATATTTGCCGGCATTTCAACATATGTCGTAAAAAACAATGCTGTTTCTCCTGCTGGGAGAATAGTTCCTAAGACAATTCCTCCAAGCTGAATAGTTGCTTCCTCATCAAACAATTTTATTTGATAGATTTGCTTTGTAAAAATATCCTGTACGGTTACATAGTCATCTTGATAGCTTTGAATAATACAAATGGCAGATTGTGCTTGCTTCCATCCTTGCAGCAAAGACTTTATTCGTTTGCCTTTAATCGAATCACTAAAGCTTTCAATATATTCGACCATAATTGTTTTGCCTTGTAATTCCACACAAGAAATAAGCCATGTGGTGGTAAAAAAGTGAAGTAAATCCTTAATTTCTGGTGTTACGGTCAGATGCTTGTAACATTTCTCTAAGTAATCGTCTATCTCAGATGCATATTGGTTAATTGCATATTCAAAAATATCGATCTGAATATTATTCAGTTCATTTTCAATCTTATGATTTAATGAAAGAATATGTTTTTTTCCACAGCAGTTTATCCATTTTTTTTCACTGCCACAACTGCATAAACCATCTTGTACTTTTCCGACCATCACTTTCCCCCCAATCACAGCTTCTTCTTTCCGCTACATTCTCCATTGGTGCCATACTGCTTTTTATTGCTTATTTACTTTCCTTATTATAACATGTATACCCTTCAGTTGGATGCAACGCTAATATTTATAGTGACACAAAATGGAACCATGATCCTCTCAAAAGATATCATAAAGAAAGGTGTTCCTTTTTATCTTTTCTCTAATTTTGTTAAAATATAACGTAACAAATATAGAAGGGAGTTTTCAACAATGGAAAAGTCTCCAAAACAATTAGAAGAAGACATAGAAGTTGCAGGCAAACATTATTCAGAAGATAAATTTTGGGAGAAATTAAAAAAATTCGGAAAAAAAGCTGGTTCTTCCGTTGTTTATGCCGTTTTACTTTTATACTACACCTTAAAAAAGCCGGAAGTTCCTGCTAAAACAAAAGCAACCATTATCGGAGCTTTAGGATATTTTATCCTCCCATTTGATTTAATCCCAGACTTCGCTGTTGGGATTGGCTATACAGATGATTTAGGTGCATTAGGCTTCGCTTTACTGCAAGTTGCCATGTATATAGATGACGACATAAAAAACAAAGCAAAAGCTAAATTAAGTGATTGGTTTGGCAGCCATACAGATACTGCTGCTATTGATGAGAAAATTAAGTAAACTTCCTTCAGTGATAGGTAAAAAACAAATGCTCAAGCGCCTTGAACAGCTCTGAAGAAAATATTTTCATGACTCAAAAAGTATTTTTTACTTTTGGCTGTTTACGTAAAGATTGTTGCTTTTAAACGCGCAGCCTGAATACACTTCGCTTTCCGTAGGCGAGCGTCGAGCCTCCTCGTCGCATACGCTCCTGTGGGGTCTCGTCTTTCTCGCATTCCCACAGGAGTCTACGTGTATTCAGTCTGCTGAGTACTTTTTCTCCCATTTTTTTACGTAAATAACAACAAACTTTGAGAAAACAGCCTTTCTTTTAGAGGTATGGGGTTATTTTTCACAAGAGCTAGGCGCTGGCCGATTAAAGGCTCCACGTCCTGTGGTAACATCGGCACTAGTACGTCATGTACGTCGAAGCTGGATGCGGACTCAACTGCTAAGTTAGCCACAACTCCGTTTCGTTTATAATTTCCTGGTGTACAATGAAAAAAGCTAGGGAACAATATCTCCTAGCTTTTCTACGTTATTGAGTAACTTCTGATTTTCTTTGTAAAAACAACTGCAGTAAATCTTCCTCACTATACTGCTGTTTTAGAAGGAAATCGATCATTTCCCGAACTGCTCCATTTCCGCCACTCGCTTTTGTTACTAGCTTTGCCTGTTTTTTGACAAAATCAATGGCATTTTGTGGGGCACACGGAAATCCTACCGTTTTTAAAATAGGAATATCGTTGAGATCATCTCCAATATAACAAACTTCCTCTAAATCTATTCCTATTTGATCGATTATTTCATATAATATGGTTAATTTATCCATAATCCCTTCATATACAAAATCAATCTTTAGCTCCTCTGCTCTTTTCAAGACAGCTTTTGATTTTCTTCCAGTAATAATCGCCGTTTTTATTCCTGCTTGGTGGGCTAAACTAATGCCCATGCCGTCTTGTGTGTGAAATGCTTTATATTCGGTGCCATCTGAACCGATAAACAACCGGCCATCTGTTAATACACCGTCTACATCAAATACAATCAGTTTAATCTTAAACATAAGTAACCTCTACAATCCTAAATTCATTAAATCATGCAAATGCAGCATGCCTACTGGTGAATTATTTTCATTGACAATCGGCAGTACGGTTATTTTTTTACTTTCCATTAACTGCAACGCCTCTACCGCTAATGTTCCTTCCTCTACTGCGATAGGAACATCTGGGGCAAGACTTTCCACCGTTTCATTTAAAGCATCCATCGAAAGTGAGAAGGCACGTCGGATATCTCCATCCGATAAGACACCGACTAAGTGATCTGCCTCATCAACAATGCTGGCAGCTCCTAATCCTTGATCCGTCATTACAAATAAGGCATCCTTCACTTTGTCTCCTTGCCGCACACTTGGATTTTTCCGTGTATCCGCTACAACATCATCCACTTTTAACAGAAGTTTTCTTCCTAATGATCCACTTGGATGGAATAAAGCAAAATCTTCTGGGCGAAACTTTCTCGCTTCTAAGAGTGCAATGGCCAGAGCATCACCTAATGCTAACGTTACAGTAGTACTTGTTGTCGGCGCTAATCCTAAAGGACATGCTTCCTCAAATTCCCCAAGACATAATACAATATCGGCTTTTATGGCTAATGTAGAAAAGTTGTTTTTGGAAATCGCAATTAATTTTGCGCCAATTGTTTGAATGGACGGAAGCAAACTTAATACTTCTTCACTTTCTCCACTATTAGAAATAGCAAGAACAACATCATCAGCCGTTATCATTCCAAGATCCCCATGGAGTCCTTCAGATGGATGCAAAAAACAAGAAGGTGTACCTGTACTAGATAAAGTGGATTTAATTTTCCTTGCAATAATACCTGATTTTCCAATACCAGTAACTACTACTTTTCCTTTACACGATAATATTAACTCAATCGCTTCTTCTATGGAAGAATCAAGAACATGACGTAAATCTAAAATGGCTTGCGCTTCTTTTTCTAAAACCGTGGCAAATGTATCTGTATAATCGAGTCTAGTCAAATTGGCATCTTGCATTCGATTCACTCCTATTGTTACAGATTTTTTATTAACCGGTCAATCTCTTGAATTGGCTTTAATACTTCTTCTAGCTTCTCTAGCTTTACCATATTCGGTCCATCTGACAACGCTTCATCTGGATTTGGATGCACTTCCATAAATATCGCTGAAATACCAACAGCAGCAGCTGCACGAGACAAATATGGAACGAATTCACGCTTCCCGCCTGTTGTTGTGCCATTTCCTCCAGGTATTTGCACACTATGTGTCGCATCAAAGACAATCGGTGTACCTAACTCATTCATTGAGATAAGCGATCTCATGTCCACAACTAAATTATTGTACCCAAAAGTGGAACCACGCTCTGTTAATAAAATTTGCTCATTTCCCGATTCCTTCAGCTTCGTCACGACATTTTTCATATCCCACGGTGCTAAAAACTGTCCCTTTTTTACATTCACAATTTTCCCTGTTGCTGCTGCTGCAACTAATAAATCCGTTTGTCTGCATAAAAATGCTGGAATTTGCAGAATATCCAGTACTTCTGCTGCTTTTGCAGCCTGATTCGGTTCATGAATATCTGACGTAACTGACACTTCAAATTTTTCTTTTACCTTTGCCAATATTTCCAACCCTTCGTCAAGTCCTGGTCCTCTAAATGAATGGATAGAGGATCGATTTGCTTTGTCATAAGAAGCTTTAAAAATGAAAGGAATTCCTAGCCTAGAAGTAATTTCTTTTAATTGCCCAGCCGTTTCCATAATTAATGCCTCATCTTCAATGACACATGGGCCCGCTATTAATACAAAAGGGTAGTTTCCTCCAAAAGCAATTGAATCGTTTAGTGTTATTATATTGGTGATAACACATACCTCCTTTAAATTTTTGTCGAGAGATTGAGAATAATTTACTTTGCAAACATAGTTTAAGTGGATAATTTGAAGGGTCAGTTCCAGTGGGAAAATTCGGATAATTCAGTTTTATTTGCCGTGTAGTTTACATAATACAATAGATTAGAAAATAAATAAAGCAATACGCTAAATTTTCTAATATTTCTTTTTTTGTAATAGCATTCAATTGATGACCGATTTTACTCGATTGGGAGAAGTGAACATAAAGTAAAATATCTAAGTTTTTGACAAACACCATACTAAGAAAAGCGCAAGCGCCCTTGCTCATCGACGGAAAAAGCTGGACTGAATCGAGTGAGATAAAGGAAACACGAAGAGCGTGAGCGATTCGATGTTAACTTATCGTAGACGAGGTGAGGGAAGCGTTGAAGTCGATAGGGCGCTGGAGCTAGACACTAAACTAGGTTCGAAATTTTATACTTTCTTATCTTTGAACAAAAGCGCAAGCGCCTTGAACAGCTCTGAAGAAAAATGTTCACATGACTCAAAAAGTGCTTTTTACTTTTAGAGGCATGGGGTTATTTTTCACAAGAGCTAGGCGCTGGAGCTAGATGCGGACACAACCACCGAGTTATCCACAATCCCATTTCGTTTATAATTTCCTGACGATAAAAAAGGTTGATATGAAAGAGTCGTAAAACCCTTTCATATCAACCTATAAGTTAAGGAATGCTACTGAATAACTTTTAATCTCTCAAACATATGATTTATTCATGAACATGAAACACTCCGTCTAAGATTATTCCCTTTCAACAAAACCTTAATTAGTAGGAGAGGAAGCATTTTCAATGTCTACTCTTTTTTCCTTGCTCGACGGCTGCATCAAAACAATATAAGAAATGAAGCCGAAGCCAATTCCTAAAAACCACGAATAGGTGTAGAGATCTTTAAGCGCTGGAACCATCAACCCTATAAAGGATGCGATTAATCCAATCACTAATGCGATGAACGCTTTTGGATTATAGCCTTTTTTATAAGCATAATCTCCATCCTTTTTATAAAAGCTTGCCAAATCGTACTTCTTGCGTTTCACAATATAATAATCTGCAATCATAATCCCTGCTACCGGACCAAGCGCCCCTCCAATTGCACCAAGAACGTTAAAGATCGTACCTGCATTGTTGAACCAAAGCCATGGCATAAAAAACACGGCTAATACGATAGAGATAATGCCAGCTCTAACAAAAGTTAGTTTCTTAGGAAATAAATTGACTAAATCATATGCTGGAGATACAACGTTTGCTGCAACATTCACCGACAATGTCGCAATCAGCAATGCAAATGCGCCTAAAATAAGGACAATTGGATTTCCAAATGCTTGCAGAAGTTCGACCGGATTCCAAATAGGTCTGCCAAAAGCAATAATCGTGCCTGAGGTAGTAATAATACTCATAATCGAAAAAATAATAGCTGTTCCTGGCAACCCTATGCCTTGACCAATAACCTGATCCTTTTGACTACGAGAAAAACGGGTAAAATCAGGAATATTCAAAATTAAGGTGGCCCAGGTTCCAACAAGTCCTGTAACGGAAATCCAAAATACATTCCAAAATTCTCCTCCTGATAGTGTAGAAGGTTCAGAAAATAAAGGCCCAACCCCCTTTGAAACGACAATTGCCCAAATGACAAGTCCCAACCCCAGTATAATTACAAGAGGACCTGCCCATAGTTCAAAGAATTTCACACGTTCCATCCCATGAGAGATGATAACTGCATGCAATATCCAAAATAATGCTACTGCGATAGCGTCATTTAAACCCATTCCAATAATATGAATATCCGATAAACTGTTCCACCCAGGTATTAAAACACCTAAGACAGCTCCAACCGCCTTGCTTCCTGCATACGCTTGTACGGCAAACCAAAAAATTGCAACAAATCCTCGGATAATGATAGGGAATTGTGCGCCATTATAACCAAAAGAGGCACGAACTAATACAGGGAAAGGCACACCAAATTTTGCTCCCGATGAACTATTCAACCACATCGCAATAATCAAAATAATATTGGCAAAAATCACCGTTCCTAATGCTTGCCAAACATTCATTCCTAGGCCAAGCAAACTTCCTGCTGTCTCATAAGCTACAATATTATGAACCATTCCCATCCATACTGTTGTGTAATTCAGCCAAGTCCAATTTCTTTTCTCCTTTGGAACGGGTGCAAGGTCTTCATTGTATAAAGATGGATCCTTTACTTTCAAAACATTCGTTTCGTCAACTAAATTAGTATTCATCTTATATCCCCCTTGTTTAATGGCAGATTTTGACCAAAGTAATAAATGATGAGACTTTCATTTGCAGCTTAATGTTGAAACTTTTCGCCTCCTTATAAAAAGTCTAAATTTTCTGATTTTTATATTTTAACACGCTCTTTTTATTTGAACAATCATTTATTTTGTAAAAACCTAAAAATTTACAAAAGATTCTAACGATACATTTTGAAAAGTTTTTTAATAAAGGCTGTTTTCGTATAGATTATTACTTTTAAACGACAGCCTGCTAAGAAACGCTTTTCCAAATGTATCAAATGTATTCAACAAACTTTGAGAAAACTGCCTTAATAAATAAGATTTTACTGAATCATTAGGGGTTTGGAGAGAGATCTTATGTTAGTTTCTATACAAAAAAATCCTAATTAACGCTTGCCGCCCGTTAATTAGGATTTTTTCAATAGTCCATTTATTGTGCTTTTGCAGATGGTTGATAATTGCTTGAATTTTCATCAAGTTCGATTTTGATTGTTCCATCCAATACGCCTTGTGCACGTTCTTTATCAAGCAGTTTTTCCCATTTTGCGATAAAAAATGCTGCTACCGCATATCCAATTATATTTACTGTTGTACGATAATTCCCCATAAAACGGTCTGGTGCTAACATTAATGCCACCGCAGCAATTGGAATGCTGCCTGTTGCTGCAGCTGTTGCAGATAACGCAACAAAAGCAGATCCTGGGATACCAGCCATTCCTTTAGAAGTTAACAACAACACACCAAGTATTAATAACTGATCTCCGTAAGTTAAGTCAACTCCAGTTGCCTGCGCTAAAAACACAAGAGCGATTGATAAATAAATCGACGCACCGTCAAGGTTAAAAGAATATCCAGTTGGAACCACTAGTCCAACAACCGCTTTGTTGCAGCCTGCTTGTTCAAATTTTTTCATCAACTGCGGCATAACAGCTTCTGTGGAACCAGTTGCAAAAGAAAGCATAATCTCTTCACTAATATATTTAATTAATTTCCACAAACTTAAACCTATGAATACTCGGAAAATAATGGCCAATACGACAACAAATGCTAAACATGCTACCGTCATTGCTACAAAAAGTTTTCCAAAAGATGCTAACGTGTTCAATCCATACTGACTTACTGCAAAAGCCATCGCACTGAAAGTAGCAAGAACCGTCAGCTGCATAATATAGCCCATTATTTTGAAAAGAACATTATTGACATTTTCCAACACATCAATGAGCAATTCAGAAGTTCGGCCACCAATATGTACTACTGCAATTCCAAATAAACAAGAGATTAACAAAACTTGAAGCATGGAATTATTCGCAAACGCGCCAACTGCACTATCAGGGATCATATTAAGGAAAAAATCACCTTCGCTCGGCAATTGTGAACCACCTGTTTTTGCTTCTACATCACTTGTGCTTAATGTGGAAGGATCAATGTTTAATCCTGCACCAGGATTCATTAAGTTCGCGACTACCATTCCAATAATTAAAGCAAAAGTAGTAACAATCTCAAAGTATAAAATCGTTTTCCCGCCAATTTTCCCAACCGTTTTTATATTGCCTACATTTGCAATCCCAACAACAACAACACCAAAAATAAGCGGTGCGATGATCATTTTGATCAGCTTAATAAAGCCATCTCCAATCGGTTTTACGGCAGTCCCAAAAGCAGGCCATAAATAGCCAATTAAAACCCCAGCTACAATCGCTACCATAATTTGAAACAACATACCTTTGTAAAATGGTTTCTTTGCTTTTAATACACCTTCGTTTTTCATTACCATTCTCCCCTTTTCCAAATTTTTTCAGCAATGAATATTCTAGATGTTATCTCTGTTAACATGATAACGTAAAATATAGTAACATTCATTGTTGACTATTACTAAAAAAATGAAAAAACGTTAGTTAAGTTAACCAAAAAAAACGATATATTCCGAATATTCAAATATATATTTTAGAAGATGTTCGTATCTAACCATTTTCTATTAGAACAAAAGTACAGGGCTAGGCGCTCTATGCTGGATACGAATCCAACCGTTAAGTTATCCCCGGATCCGTTTCGTTTGTATTTTCTTATACTGTAAAAAAAAAGACGATTCTTATTCAAAAAACTGAATAAGAGTCGTCTTAAGTTGGTTCATAGACCATATTTTTAGCGAATTACTGTTCATGTTAATTGCCTCCAGTAGATAAATTCTCTGCTGTACGTTCTTCTGCAAACTGTACTTTTCCATCTTGCAAGGAAGCAATTCGCGCTAATGATTCCAATCGATAGCCTTTTGCCATTAGTTCCTCTGCACCCGGCTGGAACGACTTTTCAATCAAAATACCAATGCCGCTGACTTTTGCTTTTGCTTGCTCGATAATGTCTGCCAATCCGATTGCTGCCTGTCCATTAGCCAGGAAGTCATCAATAATAAGAACAGAATCTCCTTCTGTAATATATTGCTTTGATACCGTAATTTTATTGGACTCTTGCTTTGTAAAGCTGTAAACAGTAGAAGTAAGCAAATCGCTTGTTAAAGTTAATGACTTTCTTTTTCTTGCAAAAATAACTGGAACATTTAATTCAAGACCTGCCATAATTGCAGGAGCAATTCCAGATGATTCAATCGTTAAAATCTTTGTAATAGACTCTTCTTTGAATCTTTTTGCAAATTCTATTCCGATTTCTTTCATTAAATGTGGATCCATTTGATGATTGATAAAAGAATCCACCTTTAGTACATTATCACTCAGCACAATGCCTTCTTTTTCAATTTTTTGCTTCAATAATTCCATCGTGTTTTCACCCACTCCTTTAAAAATAATAAAAAATAATCTGTTTCCCTTCGCAGCTCTGTCCCCTTTTCCATAAATAAAAAAGGCTGTTTTCGTATAGATTGTTGCTTTTAAACGCGCAGCCTGAATACACTTCGCTTTCCGTGGGCGAGCGTCGAGCCTCCTCGTCGCATACGCTCCTTTGGGGTCTCGTCTTTCTCGCATTCCCACAGGAGTCACGTGTATTCAGTCTGCTGAGTATTTCCTCTCCCATTTTTTTACGTAAAAAACAACAAACTTTGAGAAAACAGCCATAAAAAAGAGAACAATCCTTTCCTACAAAAGTAAGCAACTGTTCTTCTTGATCTAAAACTAAGTTAGTAAATGCCATATGCTCGCTTACTCGTAGCCAGATAATTTACGGTTATCCGTTAGAAACTTACAGGCACTATTCCTGTTATTATACGAGAAAATTATTTTTTTAGACATTATGGATTATAAAGGAAGTAAGCTAGATTGAAAACAAATATTTTACGAAAGTCGAAAGTTCCAATAAAAAATCCAACAAATTTCGAGTCACACAATCACTATTTAAATCTTGACATTCTTTGCATCTTAAAATATATTTAGTTGTACATACAAAATAGAAATATTTACTTCTTATATTTTTTATACACAACCAAAATTTATCTAAGAAATTGGAGTGCCAACCAAATGGATACAAGCATAAAATCAACGAAGTTTTATTACGGATGGGTTGTTGTGGCTATTACGTTTATTACCTTATTAATATCGGCAGGTATTCGTTCGATGCCAAGTATTCTTATTCTTCCTTTTGAAGAAGAGTTCGGATGGAGCCGCGGCGGAATTTCCAGCGTTATATCATTTGGAATCTTTTTATACGGGTTGGTAGGACCATTTTCAGCATCATTATTGCAACGATTTGGGATAAGAAGAGTGATCGTGATTTCTTTAGCCATTTTAGCAATCAGTCTTTCTCTTACACCGTTGATGACATCTTTATGGCAATTTCAACTATTATGGGGATTTGTTTCAGGTCTTGCGACAGGAATGATGGCAAATGTACTTGGCGTAACGATTAGCAATAACTGGTTTGTTAAACGGCAAGGCTTTGTCATAGGATTATTGACAGCAAGTGCTGCTACCGGACAATTATTATTTCTGCCATTGCTTGCAAAAATTATTGAGGTTGCCGGATGGAAGTATTCTGTTTTTACAGCAGTAGCAGTTATTTTATTAGTCCTTTTGCTTGTTGCCATCTGGATGCGCAACCATCCGTATGATATAGGTGTCCCAGCTTATGGAGCTAATGAACTGGCAAAACCAACTGTATTAAAAGGAAACTCTTTTCTTGCACCAATAAACGCCTTGCGTTTTGCAGTTAAAAACACTACTTTTTGGATTTTATCAGCTACATTCTTTTTCTGTGGCTTCTCGACAAACGGCTTGATTGGCACCCATCTTATTGCTGCAGGCCATGATCACGGGATAGCACAAGTAACCGCTGCAGGGCTGCTTGCTTTTATGGGCATTTTCGACTTGATTGGAACAACATTTTCCGGTTGGCTGTCAGACAGGTACGATAGTCGCAAACTGTTATTCTGGTATTACGGATTACGTGGAATCTCTCTGCTGTTTTTACCATTTGCTCTTAATAGCAATCACATGATGCTGATTATTTTCTCCGTCTTTTACGGTCTTGATTGGATTGCGACTGTTCCTCCAACCGTTAAACTTGCATCACAAGAGTTCGGTAAAGAAAAAGCAGGCATGATCTTTGGCTGGATTGTTGTCGCCCATCAAATTGGTGCTTCAACTGCTGCATACAGCGCTGGATTATTAAGAGAAGTACTTGGCAGTTATACCGTACCATTTGTTGCTGCTGGACTCGTTTGTTTAATAGCAGCATTAATGGCTTTAAAAATTTCAAAAGTACGAGAACAGCAATCATTGAATGTGTAACTCTTTTCTTGTATTAATTGACAAAACGAAGAAATTACTTTACATTTTTTGTTGTACAAACAAAACTTTTATGGAAAATCGCCCCTCGTATTTACCATCTAACAGGAAATGAGGGCAGATTCTAACCTAATAAAGGCGGCGTGAGCGAAGCCACTCCAATCTTAATAAGGATAAAAACCAACTACAGAGCACCATCACTCGTTTTTTTCCAATAAAGTTGGCGAAGCTCCGGCCCCTTTTCATAAAAACTCCCATGGAGGCGCATGTATAATGGATGAACACTTTCTTCACAATTGCCTATTTTTTACTGCTAACCGATTAAGCCGAGCTATCACAAAAATGGCGGAAGAAGAATTTGCTTCGACCGGATTAACCCCAATGTATGGATATATTATTCGACTCGTTAACGGAAATCCAGGTATTTCTCAAAAGGAATTAGCGGAAAAGTTATCTATTACTGCTTCTACTACTACTCGTTTTATTGACAAATTAGAAGGAAAACAATTAGTGGAAAGAAAAGGGAAAGGGAAAACAGTAGAAATATTTCCAACCGAAAAAGGAAAAGAATTAGAACCAATCGTTCGTCAAGCATCTAAAAATTTACTAACACGGTATGAAGCAATTTTAGGCAAAGAATTATCAGAAAAAGTGAAAACGGAAATTGAAAAAACTAGTGATAAATTAGAACAGGAACATAATTAGAAAAGCGGAAGCACCTGCCTGTAGACAAAATCTATTTTATAGACTTTGTCCACAGGCTTTTTTATGTCGAATTCGCGATAAACTTCGCTGGAGAACTGTCGCACACTAAAAGAAGGAATAAAAACTACACTCTATCATCTACAAGAAGATGCAGCAAATAAGAAATTCCGTGAATTCTTTAAACATATCTACTAGTTGGGAATTAGCTACAATTTTAGAAGAAGAACGTAATTTTTATCTGTATGAAAAAATGGGCTACATCAGAACAGGTGTTAATAAGAAATTGAACGAAAATACAACCCTTATATTTTATAAAAAAGATTGTTAAACCACTTTAGATTATTCAAGAAACGGGCGCAATAAATGAATAATGGCTTAATTGCTCATAATAATTCTGAGCAACTGAGCTAATTTTTATAAGAAGAAATGGTTCTTTTTTGATCTTATAGCTTTTCTGTATGTTCTTTAATCGTTGAGACAATTTTTTCAAATGTATATTTATGATTTACAACATCGACTGTAAAGTCTTGTTCCTCATCTATTCCCATTGTCCATCTGTAATGATTTATTTTCAAAAACACAATGAGTGCGGCAAGAGATGTTCTTTTGTTCGCATTGTGGAAAGCATGATTTTTAGCGATTGATTCAAATAATGCTGCTGCTTTTTCATATATAGATGGATAAGCATCCCGACCAAATACTGATTGCTTTGGTCGGTTAATCGCAGAGTCAAGTAGGCCTGGATCTTTTACACCTATTTGTTCTTTTGGTGAGAATAGACGAATTTGCACCGTATTGATCGCGATTACTTGATTGGTCGTTAAATAAACGATTTTGTCCATCATCTATCAACTAACCCTTTAAATGCTTTGTCATGCTCTTTTATTACATCGTTAAGAAGCTCCATAAATTCAGCATCTACTCCGTCTGGAAGATGTAGTTTTTCTTTCTTTTGTAAAATGATCTTTCCATCTTGTACTTCGACTTGTACGTCATCTCCTTGAGCTAACCCTACTTGCTTTAATAACTCAGGAGGTAGTGTGATTCCAATACTATTTCCTATCTTTGTAACTTTTCTTTCAATTTGCTCCACAAATTTCACGCCCCTTTGTTATAACTGTTATAACAATTATAACATAATATACTCTATTCTCAATGAGCTAGGTCTCCAAGATATTATATATTCAGCAAACGGGCACTATTATGGAGTTATACAGGTAGGAAATGAGCAAACTTTTTTAGAATAGAAACTTAAAACTTCTAGGTAAGAATCCATTTTGATCAAGTTTTTTTCAAAATGGATTCTTTTTAACTACCGTAAAAATGTGTGTTCAAACGATATTTTTTATCAAGCTTTATTGCAAAGCAACATCTATCCACTTCAATATTAGGAATTATTTCGATTTGTATACTTCCGATGCTCCCTCTCAAAAATACATTTCACTTCTTATTGGGCAGATATCTGCCAATCAAAAGGATCTTTTAATTTGCTCCATTCCTCATTAAACTCATCAGCTGTAAGCAAACAATCATCTAATTCCTTTTTAATAAAATCCACATCCAAGTCGATTCCAATAAACACAAGTTTTGTATGGCGGTCCCCGTATTCTTCATCCCAAGTTTCTTGAAGTTGAGGATTATTTCGGATTAGTTCTTTTTGTTGAGCTTCTGGAAGTGAAGCAACCCAATAAGAAATCGGCTCAATGTTAACAGAAGGCCCCGCCTGAGATAACAGCAATGCTAAATTGTTGCGGCTTGCACACCAGACAATCCCTTTCGCTCGAACAATTTGCAAAGGCATAGAGTTGCACCAATTATTGAAGCGCTCTGAATGAAAAGGTCTTTTATTATAATAAACAAACGAAGAGATGCCGTATTCCTCCGTTTCTGGCGTATGGTCAGCCGGTCCAATATTCAGCTCTTTCAGCCAGCCTGCTGATTCACTTGCTTTATCAAAATCAAATAAGTTTGTATTTAATATTTCTTTAGGATCAACAACACTATTAACTGTACGAATGATCTTTGCTGAAGGCTGCAAGGTTCTTATCACTTTTTCCAGCTTTGTTAGATCCTCCGCTGCGACTAAATCGCATTTATTTAAAACTAACACATCGCAAAATTCAATTTGATCAATTAATAAATCAGCAATATTGCGAATATCGTCTTCTCCAACTGCTTCCTTGCGATCCAGCAAAGAATCGCCTGACTCAAAATCATGCCAAAAACGGTTCGCATCGACTACTGTCACCATCGTATCCAATTTGCAAAATTTTGTTAAGTCAATCCCCAGTTCTTCATCAATATAAGAGAATGTTTGAGCTACAGGAACTGGCTCACTAATGCCGGATGATTCAATTAAGATGTAATCAATATCCCCCAGTTTTGCCAGCCTTTCCACTTCTACCAGCAAATCTTCCCGTAAAGTACAGCAAATGCAGCCATTCGACATTTCGACCAGCTTTTCTTCTGTTCGAGAAAAACCGCCTTGCTTTTGAACTAATTCGCTGTCAATATTTACTTCGCTCATATCATTCACAATAACGGCAACCTTAAGACCTTCACGATTATGTAAAATATAATTCATTAAAGTTGTTTTACCAGCTCCTAAATAACCGCTTAAAACTGTCACTGGAATCTTTTTCATTTGATCCACCCTTTTCTATTAAAAGAATCTAAAAGCATAAAAATACTACATCCAAACTATCCATACCGATTGATAATCTGGCTACGAAACAAATATAAATGACAATTTATTATCCTTTAATTTATGCTTACTTCTCTGCAATTCCGTACAATCAATCCATTTCATTCGATTGCACCTTTCCTTTATCACTCGATCAATTTCAGCTTGTGCCTCATTCATCGCATCTATAATGGCTAAAATATCAACTGAAAAATGGACTGCTGCTTCTTTAAAAGGCGATTTTTCATTCATGAGCTGAATAAAATGCGTCTCATTTAACGCGACTTCCTCTAATTCATTTTCTCTACTTTCAATATATTGATAAATTTCTCTCTTTTTAGCCGGCAAGTTCTTAACAGCACTTCGAAGTAAAAATTCAATTAAAATTGGATTTATTGAATTCATGCTCCAAACCTCCAGATTTTCTGACATAAACTTCAGCCGCCAAATTCCTTCATTTAGCAGCTGACCCTAGAATACGTTTTACCAGCTCGACTTTTTTACTCCTGGAATTTGCCCCTTATGAGCATATTCTCTAAAGGCAATCCGAGACATTTTGAACTTTCTTAAAAATCCTCTTGGTCTACCCGTCACTTCACATCTGTTCTTTAGGCGCGTCGGCGACGAATCTCTTGGTAGTTTTCTAAGTGCTTCGTAGTCCCCTTTTTCTTTAAGCTCCATTCGAAGTGCCGCATATTTCTCTACCATTTCTTGACGTTTCTTTTCTTTTACTACTTTTGATTTTTTTGCCACTATCCTTTACCTCCTTTAATATTAAGAAAAGCGGAAGCGCCTTGACCAGTCCCGAAGAAAAATGTTCTCTTGGCTCAAAAAGTGCTTTTTACTTTTAGAGACAAGAGGTTATCTTTCCAGGGGCTAGGTGCTGGCCGGCTAAATGCGCCACGTTCTGTGGCGACGCCGGCACTAGTACATCCTGTACGTCGGAGCTAGACACTCATCTAACTTGAACTTATAAATTCTGTTATTTAACCAAAGCGAAATGATTACGATTTATAATTCATACTAAAAGAAACCTTTCCCTAATCTTATTTCGTCTCACGGTGCAAAGTACGTTTTTTCAAACGCGGGCAATACTTCATCAGTTCAATACGATCTGGGTTGTTTCTTTTATTTTTCGTTGTAATGTAATTTCTATCTCCTGTTTCTGTACATGCTAATGTAATGGTAACTCTCATGTTTTTTCCTCCTTAGATTTTTTCAGACTATAACAATTCTGTTAAAATTACTAATACCTTTCTTAAATCGTAATTATTACGATTTATTCATCAAAAAATATTAACTACTTTAACAGAACCCATTAATTAATATTATCAATTTTTAATTATAATTAAATATATAATTATTTGCAACATTTAAGTTACTTAAACATTGATTTTTATCCTATCGCCCTTATAATAAACTGTAATGATTACGATTTACAAAGGAGCAATAATGATGAAAACGACTATTCAGTTACCTAATAAGTTGGAACGCCACCGCCATTTCGGTTCGGTGGATCCAATAAAAAATAGAACAAAACCAGAAGAAAAAGAAAATATGACAGATCTGCAGAACACGCCAAAAGACTATTTTTTCGAAATTGATCATGTTGGGATATCTAATGTTTCTCATCCTATCAACATTACTTCTTCTATGGAACCTAATCTGCAAACAACAATAGGAACCTTTACTATTACTACTAATCTTGTTCGTGATCGCAAGGGAATTAACATGAGCAGACTTACAGAATTATTGCAAGAATACTATGAACACGGCTGGATCCTTGACATGGATTTCCTTCAAGCATTTACGAAGGAAATCGCGGAAAGAATGAGCCAACATAAATCTTCTCTTTCCGTTTCCTTTCCTTGGTATTATGAAAGAAAAGCTCCTGTGACAAGTAAAAAGGGATTTATGCATTCTTCCGTTTCTTTGGAAACTAGCTATGATCAAGAAAAAGGCTGGAAATCATTTATTGGACTTGAAGCTGCTGTCACTACTTTATGTCCTTGCTCAAAGGAAATTAGCGAATATAGTGCCCATAACCAAAGAGGCATCGTAAAAATTAAGGTAGAATTACATCCTTCTACTCCATGGCCATCGGATATAAAAAAAGAATTGCTTAACGTGGCAGAATCAAATGCAAGTTCTATGCTTCACCCTGTCCTTAAAAGACCTGATGAAAAGAAGGTAACAGAGCAAGCCTATGAAAACCCTCGTTTTGTTGAAGACTTCATTCGTCTTATTGCTGCCGACTTATATGAATTAGATTGGGTAAAATCTTTTGACATCGAATGCCGAAACGAAGAATCGATTCATCTACATGATGCTTATGCAAGGCTTTCTTTTGACAAAGACTGATTTTGTTTTTTCGTGTAGTGACGTGTTTATTTGCAGAATGCAAAAAAGAAATAATTTGAACTTGTTTATTTATAAGTTTTTTCAAATACCGACAAAAATTATATAAAATTATTACTAAGTAATGTTTACCTACATTAATAAAAGAGACGGGGCTGTCCCAAAGGGGAAAATCCATTGAAAATTGAAAATCAAGAATGTTGATATATCAGTATTCTTGAACATAAAAAGTGGCAGCCAATAGCCGAAAAATCGACTAATTGGACAGCCCCGTCTCTTATTTATTTTAATAAATAGGACTGCTATTTATATTGTACTTACACTTCTTAACTGCAAATACACTTCTTTTAAAGATTCCTTTGTCATCGTGACAGGGTTGTTTTGCATATTAGGTGCAAAGCTGTTTTCCACAAGACTGTTTAATTGTTCTTCTGTAAGGACCCCAGCGTCTTCCAATGTCATTTTTAAGCCCATTTCTTTTTTCATTTCATCTATTTTATCTGCCAATTCTTCCGCATTTTTAAAACCAAGTCGTTGGCTGAAAGCGTTAAGTCGTTCAGCTTCTGGTCCATTGCTGTTAATTCTCCAGAAGGAAGGCAATGTCATAGCACATGCCTCACCATGTGGTACTCCAAAATCTTGAGTTAGTGGATAAGAACAATCATGTGCAGCGGCTGTTTGTGTTAAATTAAAAGCCATGCCAGCTGTAACAGATGCCTCACTCATTTTTGCTCTAGCCTCCATATTTTCTGGTTCATGATAGGCTTTTAATAAGTACTGAAAGACAAGGGATGCAGCTCTTTCTGCTGCCATATCTGTAAAGGGCTAATGCTTTTTACCATAGTATGCTTCTAATGAATGTGCCAAAACATCAATTCCACTTATTGCAGTAACAGAAGGAGGACAAGTAACCGTTAATTCAGGATCTATAAGTGCATATACTGGATAGAAGTAATCGCTGGCAATCGGTGCTTTTACATCATTTTCTGTATCTGTCAATACAGAAACAGTTGTAACTTCGCTTGCCGTTCCTGAGGTTGTTGGAATTGCGATAAATGGAATGCCAGGCTCGTCAACTGGTCGTTTCTTTGAAAAGTAATCTGCGGTTCCATATGGCGTTTTTGCTACAAAGCATGCCACCTTTGCACAGTCCATAACGCTTCCGCCCCCAAGTGCAATGGCAAAATCACATTGTTTTTCACGAATGGCCTCTGCACAGTCATCCGTATTTTTAACGGTTGGATTTGGTTGGATATCAGAAAAAACAGCAACAATTTTCCCTTCTGAACTATCCATAATCTCTTGTGCAATTCCGCTTCGCACCATAGAAGGAGCACTAATTAGTATTCCTCTTTCAACATTCATTTGTTTTAGAATCTCTGATATTTTTTTTATTTTCCCAACTCCAAAGTCAATAGGTACAGGCTGCTTATAAAAGAAATTTTCCATTCTTTTACTCCCTCTCTTTCTATATTTTATTCATTCAGCCCCATCTCTTCTTTGAAAAAAATATATTTTTCTAGATATGTAGAAATGAGGCTGTAATTTATCTTATCTTAATTCGAAATTAACGCTTTGTCTGTAAATAAGTACTCTTTCTCAAAAATATCCATTGCTTCATTTATTTCTTGTTCCGAAATAATCAATGGAGGAGCAATAATGACGCTGGATTCATGTGAATACGTATAGAATCCGTGTTCTCCTAACAAGCCAACAAAATTCTTCATTAGTCCGACTTTAGCTTTGCCATAATCCATTCCGTAAGAAATAACCAGTTCTCCAGTCGTCTTGTCTTTTACAAGTTCCACTGCAGCAAAGAGTCCAATATGACGTACTTCACCTACTGAATCATACTTGCAAAGTTGATCAAGTCGTTTTGCAAGGATTTGTCCAATCTCTTCAGCATTTTCAATGATTTTCTCTTCTTTATATACATCAAGAGTTGCATTCCCAATTTGTGTAGAGACAGTATGTCCGTTGTAAGTTAATCCTGTCATAAGAACATTTTCATCAAAGTAGTTTGCGATTTTTTCACATACAATACCTTTGTCATATTGCTTGGAGCAGCTTCAATGATTTTTTTTGCTAGTTCCGTTTTGCTATTCACGAAAATATGAGCCTCGTGATAACATAAAATAATTATCTGATTTATTATAATGTATATTTCGTTTACTTACATTAGTCAAAGTGTCAGTAATTAATAGCTGCTCATTTTACATTAAACTACACTCTTGGCAGCTAAAGGCTTATTATAAGAAAAATGCAAGCGCCTTGCTCAGCCCCGAAGAAAAATGTTCACATGACTCAAAAAGTGCTTTTTACTTTTAGAGGCATGGGGTTATTTTTCACAGGGGCTAGGCGCTGTAACTAGACACCCATCTAACTTCAAAAATATTATGCTTTCTTATCTTAAAACAAAAAATGCACAAGAGATTTCGTAAGTGAAATCTTTTGTGCATTGCTTTGTTAATATTATTTGGCTCTTTCTTATTCTGATTGGGACTGAACTAATTTCTCTAAATTAGCTTCCATTACTTGTATATAATCAAGCCCTTTCGCTTGATCTTTTTCGCTTAAACCTTCTAGTGTACTAAGAACTTCTGTTTTTGCACCAATTTCATCGGCAAGGGTTTTCGCTAATTTTGGCGAAGCAATTTCTTCAAAGTAAATAACCTTAACATCATGCTCCTTCGCAAAATCTTTTAGCTCTGCAAGTTTTTGTGCATTTGGCTCTTGCTCCGGTGATAATCCAGCTATTGGTACTTGAGTTAAACCATACTCTTTTGCTAAATATCCAAATGCAGCATGCTGAGTGATTAATTCTTTCTTCTTAACACCTTTTAATTCTGTGCGGTAATCATTATCTAATTGAGTTAACTTTGCAATGTACGCCTTACTATTTTTTTCATAGGAAGTTTTATTGTCTGGATCAGCACTTATTAATGCATCAGTAATCGTTTGCACCTCTTTTTGTGCTAAAGCAGGGCTGAGCCAAACATGGGGATCCATTTCGTGATGATGTTCATGCTCTCCTTCATGATGCTCCTCTTCTTCCGTTCCATCCTCATGATGTTCTTCTTCCTCTTCTATCCCTTCTGCCAATGTAATTCCTTTACTTGCTTCTACAAAATTCACTTTCTTGCCGCTTAAGCTATCTTTCACCTGAGGAACCCATGTTTCCATATATTCACTATTGTAAATAAATAGATCTGCATTTTGAATATTGGCCACATCTTTTGGAGAAGGCTCCCATTCATGTGGTTCAGTGCTTGATGGAATTAATAATTCAACATCCGCTTGGTCTCCTGCAACATTTTTTGTAAATTCATACATCGGATAAAAAGTGGTTATAACTTTTATTTTTTCAGAATCCGCTGTTTTTCCATTTGTAGTTTCACTAGTTTTCCCACACCCGGCCATAAAAACAACTGCCACTAAAGCAATTAAAACTGTTCTTAATCGAAAAAATTTCATTGCAACATTTCCCCTTCATTTCAATTTAAACTTCTGCTTATTTTGTTTCACGATGAAGGGTGTGACGTTTTAAACGGGGACAATATTTTTTTAATTCAATTCTATCTGGATTTGTTCGTTTATTTTTTGTAGTGATATAATTACGATCTCCTGTTTCTGTACATGCTAGTGTTATCGATACTCTCATTTTTATCGCTCCTAATTTTTTACTGTGCCACTGTAAAAGGTGGAATCGGATCGTTCAACAATGTCCAATCAGACTCCATTTCTTCTTCTTTTAAAATACATGCATCTAAGGATTGTATTAATTCTTCCTGATTCATTCCAATCCCGATCAAAACTAATTCTGTCATTCTATCACCGTATGTTGGATCCCATTTTGCAGCTAGTTCTGGCTCTTCTGCTAAAATTTGATCAATTTCTAGCTGCGGATAAGCTGCAATCCAATTTCCAGCAGCTTGTATCATAATCGAGGGACCAGCTTGCGATAATAAGCCAACCATATCATTTCGAGAAGCAAGCCAAAAGAATCCTTTCGCTCTTACAATATCCTCCGGCCAATTCTCTAACCACTTCATTAACCGTTCTGGATGAAATGGGCGATTATTGCGGTAAACAAAAGAAGAAATGCCATACTCCTCTGTTTCAGGTGTATGTTCTTCATTTAATTCCTTTATCCATCCCGCTCCTTCACTCGCTTTTTCAAAATCAAAAAGGTTCGTATCCATCACTTGGTCTAAAGACACACGAGCATGATCTGTTTCGATTATTTGTGCATCTGGATTTAATTTTTGTATCAATCCCTTTAATTCTTTTGTAGCTTCTTCTCCAACTAAATCGACTTTATTTAGTAAAATAACATTGGCAAATTCGATTTGATCGATTAACAGATCTACTATTTCTCTAGTATCTGTTTCATCTGCAGCCTGCTTTCTGTCAAGAAGCGTTTCTCCTGACGCAAAATCCTTCCAAAAACGGTTGGCATCAACAACAGTTACCATCGTATCTAATCTGCAAATGCTGGATAAATCAATATTCAGCGTTTCATCTATATATGTAAAAGTTTGCGCAACTGGAATCGGCTCACTTATCCCTGAGGATTCAATGAGGATGTAATCAATATTGCCTAATGCAACAAGCTTTTCCACTTCTTTCATCAAATCATCCCGCAATGTACAGCAAATGCAGCCATTTTGCATTTCCACCAACTTCTCTTCCGTTCTTGAAAATCCACCTTGTTTAATAAGAGCGGCATCAACATTTACTTCACTCATATCGTTGACAATGACAGCTACTTTTTTTCCTTCCTTATTACCTAGAATGTGATTTAATAAGGTTGTTTTTCCCGAACCTAAATAGCCACTTAATACAGTTACTGGTATTTTTTTATTCATTATAATCCTCCTTCTTTTATATGTTCTGATACTTTTCTAAGATTGTTATATTTACTTGGCAATTACTAAGCTTGAAACTTTTTATATTAAATCGAAATAATTACGATTTAAATCACACTTTTATATTTTAAAACGTAATCATTACTATTTGCAAGTGATTTTTATTTTTTCCATTAGTGAACACAGTATAATAGCTGCTTTTAGTTAGTAATTTTCAAGGTAAGCTTTAGAATAAAAAGACTCCACCTCAAAATAACTTAGATGAGGGAGCCTTTTGACCATTTTCCATTTTAATAAAGTTACTACTCTTTTAGAACTACTTTTTTACCTGTCTCTGCTGATTCTTGAATAGCATCTAACAATTGATGCAATTTCACAGCGTCATGAAAATTTGGAATTTGACGTTTATTCTCTAAGATGTCTTGGGCAAATTGATTATACGCTTTTTCAATATATCCTTTTGGGGTTTTATCTTCTTCTGAAGATTGCTTTACTTCTTCAATATAAATATCATTCGTTCCTGTACTTAAAGAAGAATAGTTCGGGTGCATGATTTTTTCAATTTTAAGATTACCAAATTGCACATGTCCGTAAGAATGATTTTGTACTAAACGAAAAACCCCTTTTTCTCCTCGAATTTCTAAACTAAATGCAGGATAAACACCAGCTTGAATATGAACGGATGTAGACGTACCGTCAACAAGTGTGCCATTTATTAATATTTGATCTGCTGTATCTTTAGTGATCTTTTTACCTGTTTCCTTTATGATTGCTTCTGGATAATTGTTATTCATTGTTGCAGTTACTTCTTTAAAGTCACTTAATATATAGCAGAGAACGTCAAGTGAATGTCCGCCATTAATGGTAAGCAGACTTGCTCCATTTTCTTTTTTTAAAAGATAGGCGCTTTTTTGATCCGTTATCCCCCCTTTTCCTTGGGTAGCTACTTGCATCGTACAAGATAATACCTTGCCAATTCCCCCCTGTTTGATCGCTTGTTTTAAATAAATCACTTCAGGAGATTGCCGCGCCTGCAATCCAATAGCATGATGAATATTCGCTTGATCTGCTAAAGCTGCCAATTCTTTTGCTTGTCTTGTATTTATAGCAAGTGGCCATTCACAATAAAAATGCTTCTTTTGCTCGATGGCTGCGATTGAGGCTTCATAATGAAAAGGTACTTTTACACTAACGACAACCAAATCAACCTCTTTGGATTTTGCTAATACCTGATGGTCTGTACATGCTAAAGGAGCGCTAAGTGTTGCTGCACTTTCTGTCGCAGATGTTATATTTGATGTTCCTATCGCCATAATCCGATAACATGGATGTTCTTTAAGTACGGGAATATGTGTATGACTAGCCCACTGATTATTTAATGAACCTCCAATAATTCCTACATTGATGATTTTATGTTCCATCTTGTTCCCTCCTATCGACTTAAACCAAGTATAATGAAGAATAAATATCATGAATAATGTTATTAAATGATACTGACATCACTTTTTTTGATGGGAGATAGAAGAAAATGGATATAGAAAACATGAAGGCTTTTGTTACAGTTGCAGAATGTAAAAGTATATCAGCTGCTGCGATGAAACTTAACCATCTTCAATCCAATATGACCGCAAAAATTAAAAAGATAGAAGCTTATTATAATCAAGAATTATTTATTAGACATACAAAAGGAGTAGAGTTAACAAGAGAAGGAGAAAAATTATATCAACAATTAAAAAGAATATTGTTTCTTTGGGAAGAAACAGAAAATAAGATGAAAAAACAGGATGAAAAACTTCGTATTGGCACGATGGTATCTATCGGTGGAACACAATTTTTGAATGCTCTTAATAAACTTAAAAAGTCATACCCTGATTTATCCGTCACTTTAAAAACAGGATCAACAGATGAGATAGAAGAACAAATTCTTCTTGGTAATATTGATATTGCTTATACGATTGGAGCACTGGACAATCCACAAATTAAATATACAAAAACAGGGGTTGAAGAACTCGTATTAGTAGGAGATGGAATAAGTGAAAATACAAGATTGGAAGATTATATAAGTGGAAAAAATCTACTTGTACTATCAGATAATTGTTTATATCTCTCCATACTGCGTCAAATTTTTGCGAAATTAAATATTGATCATGGTGAGATCATTGAAGTTGGAGATCTAGAAACGATTATACAATTTGCTTCCATGGGGATGGGCATTTCTTTAGCTTCTAAAAGATTAGTAAATCGCAATCATATCGATCGTTATTTAGACGTTCCTTCTGCTTATCGATATATAGACTTATACTTCATTACGCGTATAAATCATCAGTTAACACCTATAGAAAAACAATTTATCGAGTTAAATGACTTAATGGTGAATATGGATTATTGAGGAAAAATAAGTAAATTAAATTGACAAGTAAGAAAAGAGAATGATACGATTAATACATACCAACCGTATGTATTTAAAAAAAGGGAGGCTTATAATGGCTAGAAATAAATATCCCGAACAAACTGTAAGTCGTATTTTGGATATTTCACTTAAACTTTTTTTAGAAAAAGGGTATGAAAAAACAACGATTCAAGATATTGTTGATCATTTGGGTTACCTAAGTAAAGGTGCTATTTATCATCATTTTAGTTCAAAAGAAGATATTATTGACGCTGTTATAATGAGGATGTACGAAGAACATAATTTATTTAATAAATTAAAAAATGAGCATTTATTAAATGGATTACAAAAAATGAAAAAAGTTTTTGTAGAATCGATAACTAGTGAAGAACAGCAGCAACTTCTTCGTTCATCCCCAACCTTAATGAAAAATCCAAAATTTTTATCAAGACATATTGATCGATGTGTATCCTTTTATGCACCTTTATTGCAGACAATCATTGAAGAAGGAATTTCAGATGGTTCTATCACTGTTGACAATTCAAAAGAATTGTCCGAGGTTGTTATGCTTTTAGTAAATGTTTGGTTAAATCCCGCTGTATTTTCTGTTACCAATGATCACTTTACACAAAAGATCCATTTTTTCAAAACACTTCTTGACAGTATAGGTTTACCAGTTATCGATGACGAAATTATGTTGGTACTTAATGATTTTCGTAGTGCAATATTTTCTTAGATTTATCATTTTCTAAAAATATCCTGCCTAAAAGGTAGTTTATTTTTATCATTTTACATACCAACGTTCGGTATTAAAGGAGGAATACTTATGACGAAAAAAAGGCACCTTACTCTTGGTTTATCAGATGGAGCTGTGTTAAATATGTTTGAAGTAATGCTAATTGCTAGAAAAATTGATGAGCGATTGTGGCAGTTATTTCGTATAGGGAAAATTCCATTTGTCGTTTCATGTCAAGGACAAGAAGCAGCTCAAGTTGGTGCTGCTTTTGCTCTTAATCGAGAAATTGATTATATTTTACCATATTATCGAGATTTGGGAGTCGTTTTGGCGTTTGGTATGACTGCACGCGATATAATGCTCGCTAGTTTTGGAAAGGAAGAGGATCCAAGTTCGGGTGGACGTCAAATGCCTAATCACTTTGGACAGAAAAAAAATCGGATAGTAACAGGTTCTTCTCCAGTTACGACTCAAATTCCTCATGCAGTTGGAATTGCTCTTGGGGGAAGACTAGAAGGAAGAGATTTTGTGACTTTTACAACATTTGGTGAAGGTTCCTCAAACCAAGGAGATTTTCATGAAGGCTTAAACTTTGCAGCAGTCCATAAATTACCTTGCATATTTATGTGTGAAAACAATAAATATGCGATCTCTGTACCAATACATAAGCAACTGGTGTGTGAAAATGTATCAGATCGAGCGATTGCTTACGGAATGACCGGAGTAACCGTAGATGGTAATGATCCGCTTGCTGTGTATGCAGCAGTAAAAGAAGCTTCTGACCGTGGCCGTCGTGGTGAAGGCCCTACCTTAGTTGAAACGATTTGTTATAGATTAACACCACATTCTAGTAATGATGATGACCTTGCTTATCGATCTCGTGAAGAAGTGGAAAATGCGAAAAAGCTTGACCCAATTCATTCATTTGCTAATTATTTACAAGAAGTCGGTCTGTTAACGGATGAGAAAATAAAGGATATGGAAGAACGTATTACGGTAAAAATAAACGAGGCAACAGAGTACGCAGCAAATGTTCCATTTGCAGATCCAGAAAGTGCACTAAAATATGTTTACGAAGAGTAGAGAGGGATGAAATACTATGGCAGTTATATCTTATATAGAAGCGGTAACTCAAGCACTTAAAGAAGAAATGGAGCGAGATGAAAAAGTATTTATTTTAGGTGAAGATGTAGGAATTAGAGGTGGTGTGTATCGAGCGACGAATGGATTATATGAGCAATTTGGTGAGCAACGTGTAATTGATACACCGCTTGCTGAATCTGCAATAGCTGGTGTTGGAATCGGTGCTGCGATTTATGGAATGCGTCCGGTAGCTGAGATGCAATTTGCAGATTTTATTATGCCGGCAGTGAATCAGATTATTTCCGAGGCTGCCAAAATTCGCTATCGTTCGAACAATGATTGGCAGTGTCCACTTACAATTCGTGCGCCGTTTGGTGGAGGTATGCGTGGTGGATTGTATCATTCTCAATCGGTGGAAGCGATGTTTGCGAACGTACCTGGATTAAAAATTGTTATCCCTTCTACACCATATGATGCGAAAGGATTGTTGAAGGCAGCTATCCGTGATAATGATCCTGTTTTATTTTTTGAGCACAAGCGTGCTTATCGTCTCCTAAAAGGTGAGGTTCCTGAAACCGACTACACTTTACCAATCGGTAAAGCTGAAGTGAAAAAAGAGGGAGATGATATCACAGTTATTACGTATGGTCTTTGTGTTCATTATGCTCAGCAGGTTGCGGAGCGCTTGGAGAAAGAGGGGATTTCTGCCCATATTTTAGACCTCCGTACAGTGTATCCACTTGATAAAAAAGCGGTTATTAAGGCTGCAAATCGGACAGGAAAGGTACTTCTTGTAACAGAAGCGAACAAGGAAGGAAGTATTATGAGTGAGGTAGCAGCTGTGATTGCCGAACATTGTTTATTTGATCTTGATGCACCAATTCAACGATTAGCAGGTCCTGATGTCCCTGCAATGCCTTTTGCTCCAACAACGGAACAATTCTTTATGATTAACCCAGAGAAGATTGAAAAAGCAATGCGTGAATTGGCTGAATTTTAGATTATGGAGGAAAGTGTCAGGTTGAAAAAAAGATGCTCTCCTTCTTTGGAATGGGGAACAGCACAGAATTCCCATCATTTATTACAACAAAAGGGATGAATTCTATGTAATTTAGTAAAGTTCATCCCTTCTCTTAAATGTAGTTTATTTTTCCGACAAAATTTGAGCGATGCCAGTCCACTACCCATTCTATCCCTCACAAACCAACTGCACTCTCCCAACTTTTCCATCTGTTAGTCTAACTTTTATCCCATGGGGGTGGAAAGGAGAATTTGTCAAGATATCCTTCACTACTCCTGTTGTTCGTTTTCCAGTTTTTTGATCCGCTTTCAGCACAATTTCAACTGTTATGCCTGGTTTAATATCTTTTCTATTTTGACCGTTCATTACACACCCATTCGTTTTCGTTGATTATTTGGCTTTTTTGTTTGTTGGCTATTCAACTTTTGCATTTTTTGATTGCCATTCACATTCGCTTTGCCATTTTGTGCATTTTGTTTTTTATTTGCCAGCTGTTGCTTCATTGCTTCTTGAAGACTTATTTTCTTTTTTTCTTTTTCATTAGATTCGTTCAAGTTAAATCCCTCCAGTATCTGTTCGTACTATAAATAATATGACCATTGTGTATTCAAATTAAAATGTAGACAAATAATATTCCGAAAACAACATCGTTTGTCTGCGGTTTGCATCAGTAATTTACATCATAACAGGTTCATGGAAAATAGAACAGTTCATCTTCCATTTACTAATTAAAAATCAAAACAACTAAAATAAATAAATGACTGTGCAAAAACACTGTTTTTTGTTTTTTCCGTAATCACTCCCCCAAAAAAAGAAGCGCAGCCAATTGATCTACCCCCCTAAATAAATCTGCAACTATTTAATTTTCCTTAATCCATAAAATCTAAGACTAAGGATAAAACCAATAATACACTCACTAAACTACTTGTGAAGATAACCAATTTTTTATTTTGTTTATTCTTTCCCTTTAACAAAGAGCGAGAATACATCATTCCACCAATCACCACTAATGCCAACTCCAATAACATCGTTAAAACCGGCCATTGCCATAGTCCAAATCCTACTTGTGGAATATTTCCGATATTGCCTGGAAGGATGCTTAAATCTGGACGATGTACGAATAAATCTAGTATCCAATGGCTGAAAACAACGGATCCGATAATAAATGCTTGTTTTTTTCCTAAAAACTTTAAAGCAATAAATCCCGCAATAATGGCAAGGATGATGGCACTAACAAGAGAATGGGAATAATCAATAGTAAAAATACCTGCTCCGTAACCTCCATCTCCTACCGTTTCTATCTTTTCTGCCCCTGTCAACAATAAAGGTACAAAAGCAATATCAAGCAGCTGCGTACTTGCCATTAGCGTCCATAGCGGTATATCAGGATTTTTTGCTTTAACAGCTGCAGCGAGTCCAAAATGTCCAGCAAACATAACTTAATTCATCCCCTTTCTTCTAACTTTGCTATCTAAAGCCCCACAAACGATTGTAAAAAGCAGCGTAAAAATAATAAAATTCATTTAATTATTCCTCCTATTATTTTAAAAATTTTTGAGTGGCAACAGGCGCCACAAATTTTATTCTTTCATTTTTTCAATTCCTGCCAAAAAAGTATCAATTAAAAGTTTAAAGCTTTTATCAATATCCAGTGGCATGCCAAACCCTTGTTTAAGTTCGATGGATGCAAATCCATGCAGAATGCTCCTAAATCCACGAATGGCATGAATCGATGCCTCTTCATCTAATTCATAAGGACGTAAAACATCGACTAGAAGGGCAATTATTTTATCAGATACCTCTACAATTTCTACTTGCTCTGGGCCAGGAGCCTGTATCGTTAATTCATATAATCCAGGATGCCTTCTTGAAAAAGCAATATATGCCTTACTTAAAGAATGAATTGCTTCTTCCTTTTCTAATCCATTTGCAGCTTGCTTTAAGTCCGAATAAATCATTTCTGCCCCAAGAAGTGTTAAACGCTTAAGCAATTCCGGCAATCCGTTGATATGATTATAAAGAGATGGTGACTTTATTTTGAGCCGTTTTGCTAAATTCGCCATCGTTACTTCCTGTAATCCCTCAACATCTGCTATTTCTACAGCTACTTTTATAATATCGTCTAGTACGATTCCTGCTCTCGGTGACATAAAACCTTCTCCTAACTATTGATTATTTTTTCCAGTTGATGCTGTGGATTTTCTAGCAACTCTCCATGCCCCACTGCTAATAGCGTAATGTTTAATGGCATAATTTTTTTGGCGCTATTTACTGCTTCTTCCTTATTCCAGGTTGCCATTGCAGGGAAAGGAAATAATAGTTTTCTTTGTCCAGAGATGGCAAAGCCTCCTTTTGTTTGAAAAGCATCTCCAGCAATTAAACTATTGTCCCTGCTGTCCAAAAAAGCCATGCTGCCAGGAGTATGGCCTGGCATTTTAATGCAAGTCAGCGAACCAATTCGATCGCCGTCTTTTAGTAAAACATCAGGTTTCGTTTTAACATTTTTCGGCAGCCCTCCTTTTAATGGATACGGTTCTTCCTCCTTATCAATAGAATAATCTCCATTCAAAATACGGGCATCTCTTTCCGAGATATACACCTTTGCATTAGGAAGGTGCTCCTTTAAAGCATCCAAAGAACCAACGTGGTCATCATGTGCATGTGTTAAAACAATTTTCGTAATCGGCTTTTTTAGATTCTCTGCTGTCTTTAATATTTTCTTATAGCTAAAAGGCAATGCTGCATCAATTAATGTAAGCTCTTTTTCCTCCTCAACAAGATAACAATTAACTGGAAATACATGAGGTAAAAAAGATAGTTGATACAAAAAATTTCGCTTTATTAATCTCATTTATTTTCCCTCCTAAATAAAAACTAATGGTATTAGTTTTAATATAACTAATACCATTAGTTTTGGCAAGTAGAATGTTCAATAATAATATTCGACAAATTTCGATTAAAGCTTCTACATAAATGCACAAAACCTTTTGTTTAAATTATCACTTTATTCAGTTAATTAATTGGTATAGCGTCAGGAAAATGTGGATTTACAACGTTCAGGACATTTCAATCAATTTAAGCAGCTCCTTCGAACCCTAAAGTAAATAAATAATGAAGGAAGTCTGTCACTCAACATGCAGAAAAAAATTCCAAAATATTATACACTCTGTCTAATACTAGCGTTGTTTATGTTCAAATATAATTAGCTAATAGGTTTGTTAAACTTTGAAAAATAATAGGCTCAACAATGGAATAAACACAAAGTATCCAATTAGTAAAGAACTATATCGGTGGTTAAATTTCAAAATGAGGAGGAGTATTTATGAGATGGTCACGAAAAATTAGATAGGCAGTATACCAATCTATGATAGATATAAAATACCTTGAAATATCGGAGGTCATAATGAGAAGTCTACCTGTGAACTTAATATGGTTTATTTGTTCTATTACGTTAAATGCTTTAGGAAATAGCTTTATGATAATGGCTAACCTAGGAAATGCCCCCTGGGCAGCTGCTGGGCAAAACCTTGTATCCATATTACCGTTTTCCATTGGTGTCTGCATTATTATTTTGAATTTCTGTTCGTTTTTACTTAGTTATTTAATGAAAATAAAATTTACCGTGGTGACAATTATCAAAAGTATGGCTCTCACCTTCGTTTTTGGAATATTTATTGATTTGTTTGTGTACTTACATCACATTGTGTATGTACCGGAGAATATATGGATTCTTTGTTTATATTTATTAATAGGGTTTAACCTTATTGCAGTCGCTGTATGCATTTACTTTCAATCAAGCTCAGTTTATTTGCCGTCTGACTATTTGTTGAAGGCGTTTGGGAAGCTAATGGACAATTATACATTAGGAACAATCTTTTGTACGTCAATTCCGATATCCATCAGCATTATTATTATTCTCTTTCAACACCATGTAACTGGTCTTGGTATAGGCACGATGTTATTTATGTTTGGAATTGGATTTTTAATTGACCTTTATAATCGCTGGATTGTGATTCAAAAACAAAATACGTACTCAGCATAAAGTAGTGCAGGCTAATTGTTGAACAACCCCGTAACAATAACGAAAGAGTCTTTAAAAGAATTATATAGTAGTTTGAAATAATACATATATAAAACAAACAGCTGCTGCACACGCTTGTTCCTATCCACTAACCCAAGATTTTGGCGTTCCACATGGCGAGGCATGTGCGATGACCCTTCCTTCTTTTTGGAAATTGAACAGCCAATTGGAAAGTGAATCAGAGCGTTTAAATGCTTTTAGTCAACGTCTTGGATTTAAAAATGCGGAAGCATTAGCAGACCGTATTGACGAAATGAAAAAAGAAATGGGATTAAAAATGACGTTAGAAAATGCAGGCGTCAAAACAGAAGAAGATTTAGACAAACTTGTTGAAGGCAGCTTTGCTCCTAATATGTTGAACAACCCAGTAACAATAACAAAAGAGTCTTTAAAAGAGTTATATAGTAGTTTGAAATAATACATATTAAATAAAAAGGGATGACCTCTACTAAACTAGTAAAGTTCATCCCTTCTTTTATCGACCAAACTCGAGCAGCACTACGCTAAAACTAATCCAAAAATATTTCTTCTAAAGATGGTTCCTCTACTTCTACTCGATAGATGTCTACTTTGCACTGTGTGAACGCTCGAATAATTTCTGCAATTTTTTTCTCGTCGTTTACAGTAATAGTTAAATTGGTATCTCTTATTTCTAAATCTGTCCCTGTGTTTTCAAGCCATTGAAATAAATTAGTCTGTTCTGATTTTGGTATAGGAGAAAATTTCAGCTTTGCGATAATATTAGATCGATAGAAGGCTCGAAGCTGATCCATTGTTCCCATTTTAACAATTTTTCCTTCTTTCATAATGGCGATTCTAGAACAAAGCTTCTCTACTTCATCAAGATTATGGGAAGTCATAAAAATTGTCTTTCCCCTTTTTTGAAGGTCAAAAATCAGCCGATAAATTTGAATAGCAGATTCGACATCCATTCCAGAGGTAGGTTCATCTAGAAATATCAATTCTGGATCATGAATAAGAGCCTGTGCAATCCCCAGTTTCTTTTTCATTCCAAAGGAAAATTTCCCCGTTTTTTTATTTGCATGTGCTGATAAACCAACTGCCTCTAATACTTCCAAACATCTTCCTTTTGATGCCGCATTACCTGAAAGAGCAGAAAGGAAACGTAAATGTTCCATAGCGGTAGAAGAAGCATAAAAAGTAGAATAATCGGGCATCACACCAATCTTCTGCTTTACTCGATCATTTTGGCCTTTTTCACCTAATAATATATAAGATCCGGAACTTGGTTGAATGATTCCTGTCAACATATTGATAAAAGTAGATTTCCCCGCACCATTTCGTCCTAAGAAACCAAAGATTTCTCCTTTATTTATCGTAAGGTCGATCCCTTTTACAACAGGATGAGCTCCATAAGATTTGCTTAATTGTTTTACTTCTACTACAACACTCATCAGCACTCTCTCCTTTTAAAAATTTGATTGGCAATGATAAGAAGTATTCCTGAAAATATTAGTACAACTAGAAAAGTATAATTATTTAGATCCAAATAGTAAAAGGGAGTAATATATTTTATCCAGCTTACATAAACATTCGATGTTAAAGTAATCCAAAAACCTAAAATAGGGAAAACAAGTCCAACCACAATCCCAAGAAACATCGTAATTCCAGGCTTTGAAATAAGCACAGAAAGCAAAATAGCAAAAGCTATTTGATAAGCTAATAAACTCATTGTTTGTAAAAAAAGAAAAACATCGAACTTCTTCGCAAAAATGCTGATAATTAAAAAAGAAGTTAAAACACATACAAACCAAAATATCCAAATCCCCAAAAACTTTCCCATCACAATGGAAGTTCGCGACGTTCTCGTTACTAAAAATCGGACTGTTCGCTCATGAATCTCTCTGTTCATGCTATCGTGTGAAAGACTCATGACAAACAATTGGCCAAATATTAAGATAAGAAACATGAGGCTGACTGTATGAATGTCTTCTGCTTCACTTGCTGGCAACTCGATCCCACTTTTAATTAAATTAGCAAACTTTGCTGAATAATAGGAAGTAGCCAATAAAATAATCAATATAATGATAGACTTTATTCCCTTAAATAAGCTAAAAAATTCTCTTTTTCCAATAACGTACATCCTTACGTTCTCCTTCCTTCATCTAAACTTCGCTTCTTCTGTTTATCTACTATACTCCATGTAATTTGACCAATTAGACCAATCAGAAATATAGCCACTATCCACCAATAATACTCAGATACAAACGGCATTCCTGCATGTCTACTCAGCATGATAATTGCTGCAATCGTAGAGATTATCCTAAAAAACTTTTTCATTCTCCCACCTCTTTTTTGTACTACAGTTAGAATAACGTTTCTACCTTACTCCTATAGAAAGCAAAGCTTAATTTTTCCTTAATTTCTATTTTTTGAGTAAAGGAATGTTATGATACTTTTATATTAATTATTTAGGAGAATTTCTTATGGAAAATGCCAAACTATTAATTGTTGATGACGAACAAGCTATCTTACAAATGCTAACGATTATTTTGCAAAAAGAAGGATTTAAACAAATAGACACAGCAACAGAAGCTGAGCGTGCTCTCTCCTTATGCAAAATGAATCAATATGATTTAATCTTTTTAGATGTGATGCTGCCAGATCGAAGCGGCTTCGACATTTGTCCCCTTATCAGGGAAATAACCAATGCAACGATCTTCTTTTTAACAGCACGTTCCACTGATCTAGACAAACTTTCAGGATTTGCTTTAGGAGCAGATGATTATATTACGAAGCCCTTCAACCCGCTTGAGGTGGTCGCACGGGTAAAAGCACATTTGCGCAGACATGCAGAAAAGATGCCAAAAGCTGCAAATACAATGTACCACTATGGCCAAATTAAGGTAAATACCGTTTCAGGTGAGGTTTCCGTTAATGGTCAGAGCATTACATTGCCAGCACAAGTTTATCAATTGCTGCTGTTCTTCTGTAAACATCCTAACCAGCTTTTTAGTAAAAGTCAGCTTTATGAACAGGTATGGGGAGAGGATTTTCTAGGAGAGGATAACACGATCATGGTTCACATTAGAAAGCTCCGTGAAAAAATTGAAGAAGATCCTAGCAATCCCCAATATATCGTGACAATACGGGGACTTGGGTATAAATTTGTTGCAAATGGCGGGAATCATCACCATGAACGTTCATAAACGATTTATTGTACAGTTTTTTTTACAATTGATTTTTATGTTTACTCTTGTCCTGATTGTATTTATTACTTTTTCGGTAGTCATCGGGTTCTCTACTATGAATTTAGAAGCCAAAAATGATTTATCAAAAGCGGATAGTTTATTTTTCGATGGGAAAATTGATGTTAAAAATAATAAAGTGGTTTTTAGCAGCGAATTAAAAAAAATGGCAAAGAAACAAAATAGCTGGCTTGTTGTTTTAACATTAAATAGAGATGTTATCGGTACTTATAATGCTCCAATGCAACTTCCTAATCACTTGAGTAAAAGTGTACTAGCTTCTTTAATGCTGCAAGATGAGCATTCAGATGTAACCTATACTTATTGGGAAATTCACGAGTATACAGAGAAGCCTCTCCTTCTTTTTTTGGGGCAGGAAAACAGCGGTGCAATTCTCCTACCAATAGTCAAGTCAGAAGTTGACTGGAACCATCATCAACTAAATCTCTCCCATTCAACTATTCAACAAATGAATGAAAACAATAGCTGGGTGCAATTGATTAATGCGGATGGAGAAGTAAAAGATGAGTCTGGGACAGAAAAACAACCAAAAAAATACTCTATTAAACAATTACAAAAATTGTCCAATAAAGAGGATAAAACGTTTTTTTCATACTATGATAAACAAACAGATCAAACCATTCTATTAGGTATAAATCCTTCTAACAGTTATTCTAACTTTGAAGAAGATTTGTTTAAAACTGTTAAAAGTACAACATTTATTATATTTGTTCTAGGGCTCATCCTGCTTATTTCGGGAACAATCTGGTATGCATCTAAATTTGGCATTCCTCTTCTTACCATGATGAATTGGATTAAAAACCTTGGCGATGGGAATTATCAAGAACCCCTTGATCAACATCAGCGTCCTGTCATGCTAAAAAAGAATGGCAAACTGAAAAGAAAATACCGGTTATATAAAGATTTAATTGTGACACTTTCCCAATTAACGGAAACACTACAAAAAAACAAACAACAGAGCTTAAAAATAACGCAGACTCGGGAAGAATGGATAAGCGGTTTATCTCATGACTTAAAAACACCGCTAGCTACCATAAGCGGATATGCAGAAATGCTCAAATCGAAACAATATAGTTGGAGAGAAGAGGAAGTGAAAGCATTTTCTAGTACGATAGCAGAAAAATCAACGTACATGAAAGAATTGCTTGAAGATTTAACGATAACGTATCAACTTAAAAATGAAGCTTTGCCTATCGCAAAAGAAAAAGTAGACATGAACGAGTTTATTCGACGAATCGTCATTCACTATATCAATGATCCAACAAGCGATGATAAAGAATTTATCTTTCATCCTTATCATCAAACAGTCGAAGCTTCCATTGATCCTAAATGGTTTCAACGGATAATTGATAATTTGATTGCTAATGCAATGAAATATAATCCAGCTCAGACAACGATTACGGTATCGGTTACTCTTATCGAACAGCATCTAGTCGTGATTACGATTAAAGATAATGGAAAAGGAATGGATAATGAAACGCTTGCCAAGTTGTTCAACCGCTACTACCGTGGTACGGATACAACTAGTTCAGATAATGGAACGGGATTAGGAATGGCAATTACAAAAAAATTAGTCGAGCTTCATGGAGGATCCATTAATGTAAAAAGCCAGCTTAATGAGGGTACTACAGTTCGCATTATACTACCTGTGTTGGAAGAGGAAAATTAAGAGAAAAAGTTAAGTATAAAATCGGGGTGGTGTCTAAGTGCATCACCCTATATTTTATTCGAGAAACTTCAAGTGATGCGCAGTTACCATCCATGCAATTCCTCCAATATAGCACTTACCCTTGTTTAAAAAATAGCTAACCAATTTTAACAACTAACCAATTAACAATTGACATTTTATAACAATAATTGTATCATCAGATGGAAACTAATTATAATAATTAAGTTTCCTAAGTTTCTTTTAGGAGGGTCAATATGTTAAAAAATTACTTATTTAAAAGTTATTCTAAATTTAAACTTAGTCGTTTTAATACTCGTGTTTTTTACGGTACAGAACTTCAGGAAAGAATTTTGAAGAACATCTTATTAAAAAATAAAGATACTTATATTGGTGAAAAATATCATTTTGATAAATTAAAGTTTGTTGATCAATACAGGGAGTCTGTTCCAGTTCACTGTTATTCAAACTATCATAGTTACTTGGAAGAATCTCAAAATAAAATGAACATTTTAACAAAAGAACCAATTATCTATTGGGCAAGAACAAGTGGTTCCTCTGGAACTCCAAAATTAATTCCACATACAAAAACAAGTATTAAAAATTGGAATGAAGGTGCCATTAGAAACTATATATCTTATCTTGCGAATACTAAAAAAAGAATACTAACTAATAATTTTATTGCATTTGTAGGACCATCCTTTACTAAATATATTCATAACATTCCTGTTGGTTATATTTCCGGCATTGCTGCAAAAGAAAATAAATTCCTATCCTCTCAAAATGTAGTACCAGAACATCTAAATAATATAAATAATTTTGATGATAAATTACTACAAATTACTAAATATGCTATTAATAATAAAATTAATGGAATTGTAGGGATTACCAGTTTTTCACTTCACCTTTTACATTTTATAAAATTTCATAGTAAAGATTGGGTTAAATATAATAAGGAAGTTAGCTTTTGTTTAGATGAAAATGGAGATATTAATTTAAATAACTTATGGCCTGATTTTGGATTTATGCTTTCTACCGGTGTTATGAAAAGTGAATTTCAGTCTAAGATAAACTACCTAATAGATAATGTATGGGTTGCTGATTTTTATGCTGGAACAGAAGGAGCATATGCTTTTACTAATAATAAACAAGATAATGGAATGACTTTAAATATAGACCTTTATTTCTTTGAATTCAGAGATTTAGAAAATGGTGAAATATATAGTTTAAAAGATGCTCAGCTTTATAAACCTTATGAAGTAATCATTACAGCACCGAATGGACTTTATCGATTTACAAATGAGGATATTGTTGAGTTAGTTAGTTTGTGTCCTCCACAAATTAAAGTTCTAGGTAGAACTACGACAATGATTAATATAGCCGGTGAAAAATTAAATGAACTTGAAATCGCCTATGCCGTGAACAAAACTTTAGAAAAATATGGATTAACAGGAGAAAGATTTGTCTTTTTTGGTTGGAATGATGATCAATTGTTGGCTCATCACTGCTTGGCTATTGAACTATTCAATATAAGAAAGGAACCAGTCAAAGATTTTATTAACCATTTTGTTGAGGTTTTATCTAAAAATCGCTACTCCTATTACAAAGGATTACAATCTATTATTAAACCGGCAAATATCATCATACTAAAACCAGGAACGTTTGAACAAATAGAAAAAAATAAGGCTGCAGAGTCTGGGTTTGTTGGACATTCAAAGGTAAAAACCATTATTGATTTAGAAACAGCATGTAAACTTATAAAATCAGACCATATACTATTTGAGGATTTACCATATGAAATACGTTCTAAATTTAAATCAAAAATGGTAGACGAAGAGGAAAGAATTTTATGAAGTCTGCACTTTCTAACAATCGTGTAGAAGAATCACTTTCAAAAACCCAGTGGATGTTTATTATGATTCTTGGATTAGGTGTTAGTATTCGACAAGTTGCTATGACAATGGTAATGCCATTTCTTTCTGTTTATAGTCAAACACTCACACACTACTCCCCTTTATTGGCTGGTATAGCACTAGGGATATTTGGGCTCGGTCAAGCAATTTTCCAAATACCTTTTGGAATCTGGAGCGATCATGTTGGAAATAAAAAAGTCATTCTAGTAGGTTTGTTTTTAGTTATTTTGGGATTATTAATGGCTTATGTTGTTCATAATATGTATCTATTTATCTTAGCTAGAGCACTTCAAGGTAGCGGCGCCATTATTGCTGTTGTATTCTCGTGGGTTTCAAATGATATAAACAGTGATAACCGTATAAAAGCAATGAGTTTTTTAAGCACTAGTATTGCTGTTGCAGCTGCATTGTCTTTTATTATTGGTCCAATTATCCATGTCTTTATATCAGTGAATGATATGTTTTTAATTTGTGCCATTATTATTACATTAAGCTGGATGATGATTTTTTTATTTTTAAAAGAAAAAAATGTAAAAAAAACCAATTTATTGGATGCACCTTTTACTTATATAAAATCATTGCTTAAAAGCAAAATGTTTCTCTCTCTAAATTTTATATCGTTTATTAATAATTACATGATGACAGCAGTTTTCTACGTTATTCCTATGAATCTTGTTCATATAACAGGACTAAATGGAATGTGGAAAATATTTATGCCTGCTGTTATTGTTGCATTAATTGTAATGAAATGGATTGTGCCATTAGCACAAAAGGGATATAGTCTACACCTGCTAAGAATCTCTTCTATTATTTGTTTAATAGGTATATTCTGTTGCTTTTATAATACATTCTACATGCTGCTAATTGGATGTTCGCTATTTATGATAAGTTATTTATGCATTGCAACACTTTCTCAGAATGAAGCAAATCACGATATTGATGAGAATCGTCGTGGTACTGCAAATGGCATATTTAATAGTTTTCAATATTTAGGTTCTTTTATTGGTTCGGTATTGACCGGTTTAATCTGGGGCATTCAAACTGAATTTGCACTTATTCTAACGAGTATTATTGCGCTTTTTGGCATTGTCTTAACTTTTTCTATTCATCAACGCCAATCTGCCTCATAATTGTTTGATATAAACAGCTAAATTATTGCAAGGGAGATAATATTAATTGAAAGAACGTATATTAGAAACTGCATCACACCTTATTGAGAAGTATGGGCTTAGAAGATTCACACTAGACGAAATTAGTCGAATGCTGTCTATAAGCAAGAAAACAATCTATGTTTATTTCCATAGTAAAAATGACATTATTTCTGCTTATTTTGATGCAGTATTAGAAAGTGATAAACAACATACGCTGAAACAATTAGACAAAGCAGAACTATTAGATGAAAAATTACAGGCCATTATCTTTTCTTCACATGATTTTAAACTTCCTTTAATTGTTATTGAAGAGGCTGAACGGTCCTATCCGAAAGAATGGGAAAAAGTTGAAAAGTACAGACTTTTCAAAGTTGCTTTAACTCGAGAAATTTTAGAAAATGCTAAAGATGATGGACTAATCAGAGCAACTGTTGATTTTACTATTGTTAGTTATATGTTGGAAAAAATAAGCTCTATGATTTATAATCCTTCTTTTCTCATTGATAACGACCTTACATTAAAGCAAGCCTTGCTATCAAGTGTTGACTTAATTATGAATGGTATTAGGAAAAATGACTAGTTAGGCAGAGGAGATAATTATAAAATCAGGGTAGTGACTAGTGCACCACCCTATTTTTTTCGAGAAACTTCAAGTGATGCGCAGGCACCATCCATGCTATTCCTCTAACGCAGTACTTATCTTTGTTGTTTTCACTTGCACATAAAACAATGCGAGTCCGATGACTGTAATAAATGGTGCGACTAACACTAAGTCTTGTAACGGCAAATACTTAACAGATAAGCCGCCGACAAAGGCACCTCCTGCATTTCCTAAATTCAGTGCGGATTGATTTAAGGTACTTGCAAGCGTCGGAGCGTCTGCGGATACTCCCAATATCCGAAACTGCAGCATCGGAATCATTGCAAAAGCTAAGACTCCAAAGATAAATATTCCTGGTACCATCAGAATGTTGGAGAATTGGAGGAAGTAAAACAAGAATAAATAGCCAACAAAGGCACTTAAAATAATAAAAAGTGATTTATTAATATTCCAATCTGCCATCTTTCCGCCTACAATATTTCCAGCAGTTACCCCTAAACCAAATACAACTAACAGCCAGGAAACGGTAGAGGATTGATATCCGGTTACATCGGTCAAAACGGGCGTAATATACGTTACCAACGTAAATACACTGCCAAAACTAAACATGGCGATAAGCAACGCCAGCCATAGGTTGCCGCTTTTTAATACGAGTAACTCTTGTTTTATATTGATTTTCTTTTGTTCATCATTTTTCGGAACAAGCAGGAAAATGCCTATTAATGTAATAAAACCAATGATTGCAATGATTAAAAAGCTGCTTCTCCATCCTAATTGCTGTCCGATAAATGTCCCAAAAGGAACACCTAATATGTTGGCAACCGTCAAGCCTGTAAACATGAGCGCCATTGCACTTGCACGGCGAGAATACTCTACTAAGTTCGCTGCCATAATAGCACCGATACCAAAAAAAGAGCCATGAGCAAGTGACGTGATTAAACGAGACGCCATTAACAAACTATAACTCTCCACAACAGTCGCCATTAAATTACCGATGCAGAAGATGAGCATCAGCAGCATTAATAAGTTTTTTTGCGACATTTTATACGTGATAAGAACAAGAATCGGACCGCCAACTGCTACACCTAATGCATAGCCAGTAATTAACTGCCCCGCAGCGGGAATAGTAGAATGAACATCATGAGCTACCTCTGGTAACAACCCCATAATAACAAACTCTGTCATCCCAATTGCAAACGCACCTACAACCAATGTCCATAGTGCAATCGGGTATTTCTTCGTCAATACGATCACCCCTTCGATTTTTATTTAATACTAAATAGCATCATTATATAAAAATCTTCCTTTTGCTGTCTTGTATATTGCTCAAACTTTTTCAGAAAAACTACCTGGATTTAAATCCATACATTCATTAGCAAATAGCACAAAAAGATAAGGGTATCCTACATAAATCTTCTGTAGAACAGTTTGCTTGGAAATCACAGCCGTTTTGTCCTATACAAAAAGGGTGTCCAAAACCGGAAAATCTCGGCTTATGAGACACCCTATTTTATCATCTGCACTCTTCCAGCTTTTCCATCTGTTTATTTTACCTTTAATCCATGTGGATTTAACGGAGATACCCTCAATACTAGGAAATATTTCCCCTTAATGGCATACACCATATCTTTACTATCCATTTTTGTATTTAGGTCTATATTCATATATATTTGTTTTTCGTAAACTACTTCTCCATAATTTTTTTGTTTTTAGCTTTAAACTTGTTAAACATACACCGACTATGACTATTGCACCTGCCAATATCTGCATGGAAGTAATAGTTTCACCTGATAGTAAGGTAATTACTACCGTAAATACCGGCACTAAATTCATACTAATACTTGCCTTAACTGTGCTCACTACAGGAACTGATCGGTTCCATAAAATAAAGGCAAAAACTGTTGAAAAGATACCAAGATATAGGATACTTCCAATATCAGCAATGTTTACTTGATGAATACTTATTGGTTTTGAAAATAAAAGAAAAGGCATCATTATAAATAGACCAAATAAAGATGAAATAGCCGTTGTGGTAATTGGATTAACACGTAATAAACTTTTCCCAATAATGGTGTAAAAAGTCCAGCTTAACACGACTATAAACATTGTTAAGTCCCCGATATTTAATTTATTATGGGAAAAATTAGAATGTGATCCAGAACTAATGATGATAATTACACCTAATAATGAAGTAGCAATTCCAATACCTTGAATAAAAGTAATCTTCTCTTTTAAAAAGAAATAACTAAATACAACAACACTTACAGGAATTAATACAGTAATTAGAGATACATTGGTAGGTGTAGTATGCTTTAATGAAAAGTAAGTAAAGTAAGTAAAAAGATAACCTCCAAGTAACCCCATAAGTAATAGTTTAAACCACGATTTCCTTATTACTTCTTTCCAATCAGGTTTTTCATAAATTTGAGCAAGCGGAATAAGAACAGCAACAGCAACAATCCAACGTACCACAGTGATCCATATCGGACTATATTTAGTTAATAAATGTGGACTGAATAAAATATTCGTAGCCCAGAAAAAATTACATAACAAGAGAGAGATCCAAGCTTTATAAACCATTAAACTTCCTCCATTTCTTCAACATAAACATTGTTAAGATTAATCTTCTTAAATAAAGGCTGTTTTCGTATAGATTGTTGCTTTTAAACGCGCAGCCTGCATACCCTTCGCTTTCCGTGGGCGAGCGTCGAGCCTCCTCGTCGCATACGCTCCTGCGGGGTCTCGTCTTTCTCGCATTCCCACAGGAGTACGTGTATGCAGGCTGCTAAGAAGTGCATTTCTAAATGTATTATGTAAAAAACAACAAACTTTGAGAAAACAGCCTAAATAAAAAATAAATGATGAGTAACTACCCGGTTGTTTTAGAGATTTTTTGAGATTATTAATATATTTTTTCACTTCAGCTATACTTTTCGAATTTGTCCGATTTTTCTAAAGTAACTTTGGTTTAAGCGTGATAACAAATAAGTGTAAGTGAAAAGATTAATGTGATTGTGCCACTATGACATGTTAACCTCACTATCTGATTATTAATTATTTTAACATTAAAGTTGATTTATAACTTTATTATTCGGTATAATCTAATAAACTTAAAATAATTTAAAGTATTTATCGTTTTTGCAAAATTAAATTCACTTTAAGTATTCAAACATTAATGTTTTTAGAATATTTGTAAAGGAGTAATTTTAATGGAATCTATCGTAAGTAAAGTTTTAGATAATGTTGATATTCAACTTTTAGATTTACTACAAAAACAAGCAGAGTTGAGTAATATTGAGCTGGCAAAACGTGTGAACTTATCTCCACCAGCTATCCATTCAAGGATAAAACGTCTAGAAAAAGAAGGTTTTATTAAAAGAAAAGTAGCTATTTTAGATCATGAAAAGCTAGGATTTGATTTATCATGCTTCGTTTTTATCAGTGTGAATATGCACCAAGCTGAGAAGTTGGAGGCTTTGGAAAAGGCATTAGAATCTATGCCTGAAATATTAGAGTGTCATGCTTTAACAGGTGAATATGATTTTCTTATAAAAGTGGTTAACAAAGATCGGAAGGAATTAGAGATGTTTGGAAGAAAATTATATGAACTTGGTATTACAAAAATTCAAACTAGCTTATCCCTAAGAGAAATTAAAAGTACTACAGTATTACCTATATAGGAACAAGATTAAAGTTGTGAAATGTTGGGAATCAAGATGTAATATAAGAATTCAGCGCCATATTCTTTGATTAGAATGGCGCTGTTTATTCCAGATTTGTTTTTTACTAAACCGTCTTCCATAATTCCTGACTGAAGGTTTCTTCTAATCAGTTTAAAGGTTGGTTTATCTGTAATCGTTTTAGCTAGGAGACTCATCAGTTTGTCGTGCTGAACTCGGTCGAAAAATTAAATCCCGAACACCCTTAGGGCTGATACCCTTTATATCCACCCATTCCCTTTAGCTTTAGAAATAGCTTCTATTCGATTTTTCACTTCTAATTTACTGATTGCTTCTGAAATATAATTGCGGATTGTTCCAGAGGATAAGTAGAGTGCAGCGGATATTTCTTTAGCTGTTTTACCATCAGCGACGAGTGATAATACTTCTCTTTCTCTTTCCGACAAAGGATTTTCTTTGCCCATGCTGCCAAAAATCAATTCGGATGCAAATTCTCTTTTTCCTTTTATAACATTCCGAATTGCTTCTGCTAATTCTTCACTTGGACCGTCCTTTAGTAGATAGCCATGAACGTTTGCTTTCAGTGCTCTTTCGAAATACCCTGGACTTGCAAAGGTGGTTAAAATGACTACCTTGCACGCTGAATGGCTTCGCTGTAGCTCTTCTGCAACATCCAATCCACTTTTCATCGGCATTTCAATATCAAGCAAGCATACATCTGGCTTCAGCTTCTTTATTAAAGAAAGAGCTTCTTCCCCATTCTCCGCCTGCCCAATCACCTCTATATCCTCTTCGAAATCCAAAAGGGTTCCTAAGGCTCCTCTGAGCATTCTTTGATCCTCTGAAATAATGATTCTAATCAAAAAGCCATCCCCTCTTTCCTTTCTTTCACAATAATAGGAACCGTTATGTGCAGGTTTGTTCCTTCTTGAGAGGAAAGGTGTAATTTCCCCTCTAAAAGTTCAAGGCGTTCTTTCATTCCTTTTAATCCATTTCCTGCTTTCCTATTATCCGTTAGCCCAACCCCATCATCTATAACAAAAACATCCACTTTGCCAAGTTTATGGTTAATTTTAATCGTACAATTTAATGCAGAGCTGTGCTTTACCACATTTGTTACAGCTTCTCGTAAACATAGACTAATAATATTTTGCGTAAGAGGAGGCACGTCTGCTTTTTCTAAATCAGCTTCTATGTGATGAGCAATGCCCGCTGCTTTTAATATCGTTTGTATCTCCACTAATTCCTCCGCAATAGTGATTGCCCGCATATCTGAAACCAATTCCCGTACTTGTTTTAATGCCGAACGGGAAATTTTTTCGATTTCTTTCGCTTCTGTTTGTGCCTGCTCTGGTTTATGAACAGCCAACTTCCCAACAAGCTGGCTTTTTAATGTAATTAACGATAAAGTGTGGCCTAATGTATCATGCAAGTCTCGTGCAATCCGCATTCGTTCCTCTCTTTTAACTAACTCATTAATCTGTTCATTGGCAAAATCCAATTGTTTTTCTAATTCCATTCGTTTAATCATCGATCGGATGCCAAATGGCGACATCAACATAATCACAAAAAAAGGAATATAGGAGATTATACTTTTTAATGAAGTATTCTCTATATTAATAAGCAGAGGAATGGATTGCATCACAGCAAATACAATAAGAGCTAGATAAAAATTCCTTTTTCTTACATAATATCCAATAAAATTAGCCGGGAAAAAACCCATAAATAAATTATTCGGATTGTAAAATAAACTTAACAATAAAATAATCCCCATCTGAATGCCGAGCCAATAAGAATACTTTTTCATTCCCATACAAAAATATAATTGTCGATACGAAACAAGGAATACAATCAGAAGCAAATATCCAATAACTAGTTTTACTCCTTTTTCTTTTGAAATATCGACAGTTGGCAAAACGAGATATATTAAAAATACATAGGGGAAAAATCCAAATCTTTCTGGAAATATGAATAACTGCTTGTTAAATCCCATAGACGCTCCTTAAACAGCTTCTTGTTTTCTTCTTATATACATAGATAATAGCATAAAAAGGAAAAGGTATCCTATTAGCAAAAGGGAATTCATTACATTCGGATTGTTTCCTCTAATGATTTCCCAAGCCCCGTCAGCAAATTGATAGGAAGGAAGCCACTTAGCAATTGCTTGCATCAATTTAGGAAAAATATCGATAGGCATCCACATTCCCCCCATAATCGCTAATACCATATAAATAAGATTGCTAATACCTGATGCAGTTTCCACCTTTTTCATTGTTCCGACTAATGTGCCAATTCCTAAGAAAGGAAAAGATCCAAAAATAATCCATACTCCACACATCATCCATTGAAACAGGGACAACTCAACTCCATTTATTAATACACCAGCTAGAAAAATAACTACAATAGAAAATACATGGATCAATGTTTGCGCCACCATTTTTGCAGCAAAATACACTCCGGTAGACAGAGGGGAGATCTTGATAAATCGTGTCCATCCTTGTGTTTGTTCTTGCACTAGCTTAATCCCTAAAGTCATAATCGATGATCCCATCACGCTAAAAGTTGTCATCGACATTAAATAATGTGCTTTCCACAGTGCTTGATCATTTTGCGGCGAACTAATGAGCTTGGTGAAAAGAAAATAAAACATAATCGGCATACATAAAGACCAAAAAATATAATAGCGATTACGGAACATTCTTAAAATCTCTGCTTTTGTTTGCATCATAAATGCGCTCATTTAGATAACCTCCCTATTTTCCACTAGATTTGAAAATGCTTCTTCTAGCTTCCCATGACGGATTTCAATTTGACGCATCTTTATCTTTTTTTCAAATAAACATGTAAGCACTTCATCCGCATTATCTGTTATAAGAACTATGCGATCTCGCTCTTGTTTTACCTCCAAAATATACGGCAATGCTCGGTACATTTCTAAAGAATGCTTCGCTTCATCCAAAAAGGAAATCGTTTGTTTTGTAAATCTTTCTTTTAATTGTGCAGGGGTGCCATCACTTGCGACCGTACCATTGTGGAGCATAATTATTCTTTCTGCTATTTCATCTGCTTCTTGCAAATAATGAGTTGTAAAGATAATCGTTTTTCCAGATTCTTTTAACTGTAATACCTTTTCCCAAAAGAGCTTTCTTGAGGTAATATCCATGCCAACTGTTGGTTCATCAAAAAAAAGTAAATCTGGATTGCCTACAAGTGCTAATGCAAAATTCAATCTGCGCTTTTGCCCGCCTGACAGCTTCTCCGTTCGTTTATTCCAATCCTTTTCCTCGAGTCCGGTTAATGCAAGTAAATCGGAAATCGCTAATGGGTTAGGATAATAGCTTTGAACTAGCCGAATCACTTCTTTTACTTTTAAGCCATCCATTACACTAACGTCCTGCAGCATACAGCCAATCCTTTGTCTTACTTCTTTCCTTTTTGGATCAGACTGAAATAAAGAAATCTTTCCATTACTTACCTCCATTAATCCAATCATCATTATGATAGTCGTTGTTTTTCCCGCACCATTTGCACCTAAGATGGCAACAGCCTCTCCTTTATTAATGGAAAAAGAAATATTATCCACCGCTTTTTGATCATAAAATACTTTAGATACATTGCTTACCTGTATGACATTCTCCATGTTCAACACCTCCGACATTTGTAATTCTATTGTAAGATGAAAAAAAACACTTGATTAGTCGCAGATGTCACCACTTTAAAATGACAAATGTCATAAAAAAATGGAATTTAAATTATTTGTTACAGTCTATATATAGTAGAAAATAAAAGGAGGTTTTTGTTATAGGCTGTTTTCTAAAAGTTTGTTGTTTTTGAATAAAATAATAAACATGGCTGAAGCACTGAGCAGCCTGAATACACGTAGACTCCTGCTTAGAAAAGCGAGAAAGACGAGACCCCATAGGAGCATAGCGAGGCCACTGAAAAAGTGAATGCTATAAAATATAGGTAGTGACAATCCAAGCAACGAAGAGGTTTTCGTTCGGTTTTCCGAGGCTTACCACACGCTTTCCGCGGGGCGAGCGCCGAGCCGCTTCGTCGCTACGCTCCTGCAGGGTCTCGCCTGTCTCGCTAATCCCGCAGGAGTCGTGCGGACGCCTCTCCTAACCAACATGATGGTCGTTTTCAAACTCTCTATACCATTTTTACCCTAATATATTTAAGTGTTTCACCTATAATTTATCTTATAAAACACTTTTTCAGTGTCGTCAGCATAGCAACAAGGAGGCTCGGCACTCGTCCGCGGAAAGCGAAGTGTATTCAGGCTGCGAGTTTAAAAGCAACAATCTATACGAAAACAGCCTAAATAAAAGCAAGCCCCCAAGTAAACGAAGAACTTTCGTTAGTTTGGAGACTTGCTTTTTTTACTTACCTAGTTTTATTTCGTCTCATCTTCCCTTTCGATATTTCATTAAAAGTATTTCAATAAACTTCGAGTAGTACTAGCAGCACCCTCTAAATGCTGTTTCTTCTTCTCTGAACATAACATAAACCAACGATGCTAGATATTAGAACAAACGGAAAGCTATTTTGATAAATGTCAGGGAAACTGGAAGCTATGGATGTTTTGGCAAATGCTGAAATATCCTTTGTATAGTTTGTAACCTTTGTTGCAACATCCTGCAGCTGTATGTCCACTTGCTTCGTTACTTCTTTGGTTATTACTGCCTGCTGTGCTTCTCTTTCTTGTGCAGGAAGTTTCGCTAACGTTGTTTCAACATTTCTCTTTATTAACCCTTCTCGTTTTAGATTTTCGTTTACTTCAGATTGACCGGAAGAAGAATCGTCAATAGAATGCTTATTTAGTTGAAGTTCCGTTTTCTTGTACAGTTCTTTTTTCACATCACTAGGAACATCTAGTCGTTCTACTTGTTTATAGGCATGAACCAATACCTCATGTTTTTTATCATCTATTGAGTTTGTTAAGCTGGAAACGAATATGGCAACAGCCAGCACAACACCTATCTGTCTCACCATCGTAAAGACACTTTGCGATGAAGTTAACAATTCGCCTTCAAATGAAGCAGCACTAGCCATAGTCGCAGTGGAAATAATAAAACTAAAACCTAGTCCTAACAAAAAGCATACTAAAATAATTTTACTAGTAGGGCTATCTATACTTAAACTTTTTAGTAAATAGAAGGAACAGCCCATGATAAAAAATCCAAGTATTGTCGGAATGGCAAAACCAATTTTCTTAACGACCCATCCAGCAAATGTGGAAAAGAAGAAAATCGTAGCTGAACTAGGTGTTATTAATAATGCAGCTTGTAATTCTGTCTTTCCTTGAATTTGCGTTAAAAATTGGGGAAGAAGAACCATTACACCTACTAAAAAGATAAATCCTAATGACACGCTTAAAGTGGATCCGATAAAAAAGCGATGTTTAAATAGAGTAAGGTCCACCATCGGATTTTGAACTTTTAATTCAGTCACAATAAACAAAATAAGAGATACTACACAAATGATATAACAAGCTATCGATTTTTCGCTTATCCATCCCCAATCATTTCCTTTGATTAATCTAAGTTCAAAGAAAAAATAGTTACGCTGGAAAATAAAAGACCAAACCAATCAATAGCAGCTTTTACCCGCTGTTCATTTTTGATCGTTAGAAATAGGATAGTGAGGATAACAGCAAGGATGCATATAGGAATATTGACATAAAAAACCCAATGCCAACTTAATGTATTCGTAATAATACCGCCAACAGATGGTCCTATCGCAGTTGACAGAACTTGCGTAGCCCCAAAAAGCGTCAATGCTAAGGTCCGCTTTTCCAACGGCATTGCCGCAACACCAATGATCATGCTGCACGGGATAAGAATAGATGCACCAAGACTTTGAATAAATCTAGAGAATATCAGCATAGACCCGCTGTCCGACAATCCACAAAGGGCAGAACCTACACCAAACAGAATTAATCCAATTATATAAAACTTATTCTTGCCAAACAAATCTGCAAACCGGGCCATTGGGATGACTAGGATGGCGATTGTCATCGTGTAGACATTTAACATCCATGAACTAGTTTCAAGCGAAGTCCCTAAATCCTCCTGAATTGCTGGTAATGTAATATTCATGATAGTAGAATCTAGCATACAAACAAAAATACCTAAACACATCACAACAAGTATTCTCATGCCTTTATTCTTCTCCACCACTAATCTCCTTTTCAATAATAGCTATTTCTTTCTCAAAAAAAGCTATATTTAATTTTGCTGTTTCAAGTCCATACTCCAACGTAATTCTTTTATATCGGTTCATATTAAATTGCTGTTTCAACGTATTTAATTCATCTATTTCGACTTGAGACTTTTCCCTCTCTTCTTTCATCCACTGTAAAATTCTTTCTTTTGATGTTAATTTTCCAAAAAACAATCTGATCATAAAGTCCGATCTTATTGTCGTTGGATTAATAGGGCTCATCATATATTCCTCAAATTCTCTTCTGCCTTTGTCCGTAATTTCAAACACATTCTTATTCGGCTTGCCATCCTGTGAAACAATTTTCTTCACTACTGATTCTTCTTTTTCCATTTTTCTTAACGCCGGATAAATAGCTCCAAATGAGGCATCAAAGAAATGAGAAACGGAAATCTCCATTTTCCTTTTGATGTCATAGCCACTTAATTCTTCTTCAAATAAAAAACCTAAAATAACGTATTGAATATTCATTTGTTCACCTCTTTTTATTATCGTTGTTTATATTATCAATGTTAATATAAACAACGTCAATATCATTTTTTCTATTTTAAAGAATTTTATTATTTTCTAGGCTGTTTTCGTATAGATTATTGCTTTTAAACTCGCAGCCTGAATATACTTCGCTTTCCATGGGCGAGCGTCGAGCCTCCTCGTCGCATACGCTCCTGTGGGGTCTCGCCTTTCTCGCATTCCCACAGGAGTCTACGTATATTCAGGCTGCTGGATACTTCTTCTCCTTTTTTTATGTAAAAAACAACAAACTTTGAGAAAACAGCCATTTTCTAATACAAAAAAGCTTAAGGCTGTAAGACCTCAAGCTTTGAATTTCTATTTGATTTTTATCATTCACAAATGCAGAGCAAAATAAACAAGGAACCCGCTCTTTCCCTTAACGAGCAGGTTCCTTGTTCTTTTCTCTAAAAAACTATTGAATCTGCAAATCCGAATTTCCGGAAAATTCCCGTTGATGATGTTCACCTCCCGTTTACAAAATAGAACGTACTGTATTCTAATTATGCATTGCAATTACCTTTCGTTTGTATTTATATTAGTACTAGATTCATTTAACGAAAACGTTTGCTTAAAAACTAAAAGATGTGAGGAGAATTTGATGTTAAAAGAAGCGATTTACCACAGACCTAAAGATAATTTTGCTTATGCTTTTAATGATGAATTATTGCATATCCGTATGCGCTCTAAAAAAGAGGATGTAAAAAAAGTGTTTTTAATTTATGGGGATCCTTATGATTGGACAGAAAATAGTTGGAATAACACTAGTAAACCAATGAAGCTAGAAGGATCAGATGAATTATTTGATTATTGGTTTGCGGAGGTGAAACCTGAATTTCGCCGTTTACGGTATGGGTTTGAAGTTCACTCTGATTCTGAATCTGCTGTATATGGGGAAAAAGGCTTTAAAGAAAAAGACCCCCAAGATGCAAGCTTTTATTTTTGTTTTCCATTTTTAAATACAGCAGACATCTTCAAAGCACCTGAATGGGTAAAAGATACGGTTTGGTATCAAATTTTTCCCGAGCGTTTTTGCAATGGAAATCCTGATTTAAATCCGAAAAACACACTTCCTTGGGGCAGCGAAAAACCAAAGCCTGATTCTTTTTTTGGTGGTGATTTGGAAGGCGTTATCAACAATATTGATTATTTAGCCGAGTTGGGTATTACCGGAATTTATTTCACCCCTATTTTCAAAGCTCCAACGAATCATAAGTATGACACGATCGATTATATGGAAATTGACCCGCAATTTGGTGACAAAAATACTTTGAAAAAACTAGTTCAAACATGCCATAAAAAAGGAATTCGGGTTATGCTGGATGCTGTTTTTAATCATAGCGGCTTTCATTTCCCTCCATTTCAAGACGTCTTAAAAAACCAAGAAAATTCTGTCTATAAAGATTGGTTCCATTTAAAAGAATTCCCAGTGCAAGCCTTCCCAAAACCAAACTATGACACATTTGCTTTCACACATATGATGCCTAAATTAAATACAGAAAACGAGGAAGTGCAGAAATATCTTTTAAATATTGCTAAATACTGGATAGAAGAATTTGATATAGATGGCTGGCGCCTTGATGTAGCCAATGAAGTAGATCATGCATTTTGGAGGTCCTTTCGAAATACAGTCAAAGCAGTTAAAAAGGATGTCTATATTCTTGGAGAAGTTTGGCATGACTCCATGCCATGGCTGCATGGTGATCAATTTGATGCAGTGATGAACTATCCCTTTACCAACGCTGTTTTAGACTTTTTAGCAAAAGGTAAAATGAACGCAGAAGAATTTGCACATCAAATCACCAAAGTATTGACATCTTATCCAATCAACGTAAATGAAGTCGCTTTTAATTTATTAGGCAGCCATGATACACCGAGAATTTTAACCATATGTGGGGAAAATCTAGAGAAGCTGAAATTGCTGTATTTATTCCAACTCACCTTCATGGGGACACCATGTATTTATTATGGAGATGAAATCGGGATGACCGGCGAAAATGATCCAGGCTGCCGAGAATGCATGATATGGGACAAAGATGAACAAAACCAAGAACTGCTTAACTATGTAAAAAAATTAATTTCTCTCCGTACAAATCATTCCATTTTAAGAAATGACGGGGAATTTAGATTTATCGAAACAAATAAACTATCCAATCATGTCGTTTATTCTAAACAAACAACAGGTGAAACGGTTATTATTGCAATGAATAACTCAGCAAATGATGTAGCCATCACGATTCCATATGATTTTACAGATAAAAAACCAGTTGATTTATGGGATAACAAATCTTTAAAAGAAACGTCCACAATTGAACTCGCTCCATATGGATTTATTATTATCCATATGGAAAATTAACAAATAGATTGCTAGAACTGTCTACAAACAAAACACGGTAGATTCTTTTTTATCTACTCGTGCCTTGTCTTTACCATCTAACGAAGAAAAGCAAAGTCTAACTATTAAAGAAAGGCGTGTGCGAGCGACTCCAACTTTTATATGGATAAACAACAAATGACAGCGCACTATCACTAGTAGTGTTCCATTAAAATCGGCGAAGCTCCGCCCCCTTTTAATTGTTCATTAGTTTCAGCTAACTTATTTGTTGCTTAGCGATGGTGACAAACACCCATTTTTTCCACTATTTTTGTAATGTTATAGCTTTAGTAATCATGTATACTCTTGTAGAAAATACACTCTATAAGAAAATAGGTGAAAAAATACTAATGTTTGACTTTTTACATAATAGTTATCCGCTTCTTATTATTAGTATTATTTTAATATTATTCATAGGATGCAAGATGGCTCCAGTATTAAAAAACCCATTGATTATCATCTGTTTGCTTACAAATGGGATGTATATTACATGGAGAATTTGTTTTACCATACCTGTATCAGATCCGCTAAGCATCGTCATGGGCCTTTTACTTATTATTACTGAAATCATTGGATTTTTACAACTAATTATCTTTTACATTCTTCTTTGGAAACCAGCAAAACAAAAGACAGCATCTTTACATAACTTAAAGAGACTTCCATCAGTTGATATTTATATCGCAACATATAATGAGCCTCTTTCTATTCTTAAGCGAACGATAGCTGGATGCATTAATTTAGATTATCCAAAAGAATTAGTAAACATCTATATATGCGATGATGGAAAAAGGAAATCTATCCAGTCACTCGCTCAAGATTTCGCTGTACATTACATAACCCGTGAAGATAATAAGCATGCTAAAGCGGGGAACTTAAACAATGCAATGGCCCATTCAAATGGTGAACTCATTGTAACGATGGATGCTGATATGGTACCATTCCCATCATTTTTACAAAAAACGGTCGGTTATTTCAAAAAAAAATCTGTTGCTTTTGTGCAAACTCCACAAGCATTTTATAATGATGATCCTTATCAGTTTAATATGTTCTCGAATAAAAATATTCCGAATGAACAAGACTTTTTTATGAGAACATTGCAAGCTGGTAAAGATCGCTTTAATTCTGTTATGTATGTAGGCAGCAATGCCATCTTTCGCCGTAAAGCTTTAGAAGATATCGGAGGCTTTGCCACTGGCGTTATAACAGAGGATATGGCTACAGGCATGTTGATTCAACGTAAGTTTCGTTCTGTTTTTGTCGGTGATGTATGTGCAGTCGGATTGGCTCCAGAAAGCTGGTTAGACTTGTTGAAACAGAGAGATCGCTGGTGCCGAGGAAATATTCAATGCGCAAGAAAATGGAATCCATTAACCTTATCAGGATTATCTTTGATGCAAAGAATTTTATATTTTGATGGAATTCTTTACTGGTTTTTTGGTGTGTATAAAATGATTTATATGTTGGCACCATTACTGTTTTTATTATTTGGGATTCATAGTTTAGATGCATCATTATATAGTTTATTTGTCTTTTGGATGCCATCGTTTTTAAGTTCGTATCTTGCTTTCAAACACATTTCCAATCAAAAACGCACTATGACATGGTCTCATATATATGACATAACAATGGCTCCACATATGGCTTTTTCATCGTTGTCAGAGCTCCTGTTTAAAAAGCGTCTGGAGTTTAAAGTTACACCAAAAGGAAAGCAATCAGCATCAAGGCATTTTGCATACTTGTCAATCTTACCGCATGCGATATTCATTGTTTTAACTTGTATCGCATTGATTAAAGTATTATTGGATTATTTTGTATATGATTCTTTTGATATAAACTTAACTAGTATTAATCTATTTTGGGTGTTATTTAATCTAATAGGTTTAATTATGGCTATTTTTATGGCTTTTGAACGTCCTAGATTTAGAAATGCAGAACGATTTGAAATGCAGGAAAAATTCAAAATTTCCTTACTCAACCAATCTCAAAAAAAGGAAGGATTATTAAAAGATTTAAGTGACACCGGTGCTCGTGTAGAACTGTCATTAAACAGCTATAAGCAACTAGATGAAAATATACACACACTGGAAATTGATATTATTGGTCCGTTAAATTGTCAGGTTACATGGATTTCACAAGAACATAATCGTGTGGAAATAGGTCTTAAGTTTAATGATATACCTGTCGATCAGTATTCTCGACTGATTAAATTTTTATATAATGAATCTATCATTAAACATACCGTTAAAGAAAGAGGATCAAACATCTTTTTTACTATTATACGATTTTTAAGAAGGACAAAGAAGCAGCCTCATTCTTATAAACGACAATATTTGCGAGAAGAAGTGAACAGCACTGGCCAACTAATACCTTCCAGGTTAAACACTGAATTTCCTGTCTCTAGTGAAAAATATCTAGATACTCAAGACATCAGTCTCCTTGATATTAGTTCAAACGGTTGCAAAATTGAAGTAAAACAACCAATAGTATTAGATCAAATAGTTAATTTATCGTTTCCAGACATTGATTTTATCGAGCGGACAGCATCTGTAAAATGGATTCGTAAAATGAAACGAAATCGTTATGCAGTTGGATTAAAATTCATTGATGACTCGAAAGTAATGTTACACGATGACTAGACAAAAATGGGATTAATTTATGTATCAATCATAAATTAATCCCTATTTTTATACTTTTTTTCACTTACAAATTTCATCTCAAATAACCACGTAATGAATTTTCGGATGATTCAATCCGCCAATCCGTTTCTTTATTTTCATTAAACCAAATAGCTGCTTCTATATCAAAACCGCCCTGTTCCATTTGATAAAAAGCATCTTTTATCCAACTGCCTTTATCCCCACCTAATTCAGAACTAGCCCACTCTGTGATAAGAATAGGATGATTTAATTTTTTCACTTCTGTATATGAAGGATTGAAAATTTCTTTAAAGCTTCTCCATTGGGACCAAGATTGAGAAGTTCCCCAATTATAGCCATCTATAGCTACAAAATCGACATAATTTCCACCTGGATAAGCACCTAAAAAGGATGAGCCCTTGCCAACATTATCTGCATTTACACAGTAAATCCATTTTACATTTTGCGCATTATTCGTTTTGAAGATATTTACAACTCGTTGATATGCCTTTATGTAGCTTTCGTTCGTATTTACTTTGCTGTCCCCTATTGACCAAGTATACCAATTTCCGTTCATTTCATGCATAAATCGAAGCCAAATTTCTTTCCCATTCTTCCAGTTTTTCATGTCTATTGCAAGTGATTGAAAATAAGAATCGAGCTGACCATTATTAATATCTTTTGTACTTAAACCATTCGGCTCGAGTGTTAAAAGATTAACGGCATTTTGAGAATCCACATAGTTCATTACATTTGAATAATCTTTAAATTGATGATCGGTATTTACAAAGGTATGAATGATTTTAGCATGTGATTGAGTCATTTCATTGAATGCTTGAATATTATTTTTATTAGAATCCGGCCATTCACCAAGCCAAGCACCTTGACTTATTTTAGAAGAAGCACTTTCAGCAGGAAGAAAAAGGTTAAAAATTAGTACGATGGCAATCAATCCAATCAATCCAATTAACATTAAATTTTTAAACATAAAAAAACCGCCTCTTAGATAGTATTTTGTGACAAGGACGGAAGTTTTATAACAGATTTCATAACTGGCTGACACACTTAATATATCAAGGTAAATAGTACTATACCAGCCATAATTCATCTAAAAAAATGACTATTTCTCCCTTAATGTTTATAAAAATACAGTAAATCAGCCAATACTTTTAGACCATTATTATTACTTATCCATTTCCTAGCACATTTATAGATAATTTAATTTATATAATTGTATTAAAACTACCATATTATAGTCTTAAAGTCTTTATATATGATTTCTTATAGCAGGTTATTAGAAGGAGTTTATATATATATTTGGCTCTGTTAGACTTGCCTGTTGATTTCCGCTTCAGGCGTTCGCTTTCCGCGGGCAGTCCGGGAGCCTCCTCGGCGCTGTGCGCCTGTGGGGTCTCCCTCTGACTCGCTTTCCCGCAGGAGTCTCACTCCTTCCACTCTAATCAACATCGTGCCAAAATCAACAATGAGCTTTAACAAAGCCATATATTTAAATACTGCCGATCTAAAAAGTTCGGCTAGAAGAATTCTTACACCTGCCAAATTTATAAGGCAATAGGCCACAATCATCAAAAAGACAGGCTGCTTAAAGCAGCCTGTCTTTTTGATGATTATATTCACATAAATTTTTGAAACTACCGATTCCCCACTGGCATCATTGAATCCAAAGATTGGACTTAGGAATTGGATCTTTATAGGTTGGCAAGGGAACATCACATTGTAGTAAGGTGGGAAAACGCTTCATTAGTTCATTTAATATACAAGTAAAGTGCAAATCGCTTAATCCATCATTTATACGTTGTCCACTTATATATTGAAATAACTCGGTAAAACTGCATCTCTTATTTTTTAAATAAGTTAAAACCAATGTTTCGACCTCATTTAATCCATTATTGGCCGCTGGAAAGTAGCTCAAATGAGTGAGTAATGCTTGCTTTAAAAAAGGCAGCTTGTTCTTTGATGAAGCAATCCACTGTTTTATTTTATCTGGATTAGAGGAAGTATATGCCTCCCATGCTGCTATTGCTTCCTCGATTTGTTCTAATGAAATAGGTTGTTTGACTCTTTCATAAAGCTCTTTCAGCTGCAAGGAGGAAAGCTGCCCTAAACCATAAAAAGGCTCTATGCCCGGATACTGATTAATAGTCACCATGGAAATTTTTTCAAACCCTTTCAATGATAATTCCTGCAATAAATAAATAAGCATGGTTTGGTCATAGCGATCATGTTCAAACCATAAAATAACTTCAGTTGTTCTAGGGATATCATCTAATAATTGATTTTGTTTTACACAATTATCTAAAAATAAAGAGTAAGGTACACCCATTTTTTCTTCAAAAAATCTAACCCGGCGTTTTATCCATTCTTCCTTGGGCACATCTCTGCTTAGAGGTCCTATATCATACATTTCCCGCCAAACGAGTACATTCCCTTCAAGATTTTTAATCTTTTGTCCAACAACATCCCCATTTACAATATGAATCATAGGAAACCTTCCTCCTTCTGAAAAGTAATTTGAACATGTAGATTCTATGCTCCAAACTAATCTTAAAGAAATTATGATAATTATCGCAGGATTACCTCTCCAGTTTGCGGAATTATCATAATTATCGCACGATTACCTCTCCGTTTCGCGGAATTATCCATTTTTTCGTTAACTTGATGGACATGGTGCAAGCATCACAACATTACACCCTATTCAAAAAATTTTTTCAAACTTTTTTTGACAGCGATTTCACCATTGGTAGATAAGTGATTACGGATGTTAGTTTTCGTTACCATTTCACCCAATTTCCCTCGAATTCCTTGAACAGTTTGTTAATTAATGTTACGGTTATATTAGAGATTCACATTTACAAAAGAATTTCAAGCATAATTTTATATTTTTTTCATTCTTTTTTGTTATGTTACATGACATAACTATATTAAATCTGAAGGGAGATAAAATACGGTTATGATAAAGGCAATTATATTTGATTTTGATGGAACTATCATTGATACGGAAACGGCATGGTATATCGCTTTTAGAGATGCTTATAAAGAACACGGTGTTGATTTAACATTAGAAAAATATTCGGAATGCCTCGGTACCAGTCTCCATTCTTTTAATCCTTACACTTATTTAAGTACTCATCATAATATTCCGATTGATCTGGATGAATTCAGAAAAACCATCCAAAACGCTCACACTGAAATGATGGAGAAAGAATCCATTAGACCCGGTGTTCTAGATTATTTAAAAGCAGCGAAGGATGCAGGATTAAAGATTGGTCTAGCAACAAGTTCTGAAAAAGCATGGATTGACAAATTTGTGGATCTTCTTGGCATTAGAGAATATTTTGACTGCTATTGTACAGCCGACAGTGTTAAAAATGTAAAGCCAGATCCTGAGTTATATTTACAAGCATTAGAACGTTTAGGAGTTGATGCCAGCGAAGCCATCGCTATCGAAGATTCTCCAAACGGTTCACGTGCAGCAGTGGCAGCCGGCATTCATACTATTGTCATTAAAAACACGATTACAGAGCAATTACCATTCGGTACCGGTCACCACACTATTGATTCTTTAGAAAACCATAAATTAAATGACTTGGTTGAAAACTTGCTTCAAAAAGCAAACTAAAGATTCGTATTATTCCAAATAGATTCTAGTCGCCTGTTCATTCTATTTAACATGGTGACTACGCATCTATTTATATATCAGAATTTTTCAAATAATCATATAAAGGAGAGAGAACTTATGAATAGGTCACTTAATAAAAGTAGTGATTCAAATATAAGTGAGGTCACACGCACACGTAAACCTCATGCCGTCCATTTTGGAGCAGGTAATATTGGGAGAGGTTTTATCGGATTGCTTCTAACACAATCAGGTTATGATGTCTGCTTTGTTACACGCAACAAAAAGAAAATCTCCTTGCTCAAGCAAAGAAAACAATACTCCGTCTATATCGCCAATCAAACGAACGATGAAATGATTGTTCAAAATGTCACTGCCATCTCTTCGCAAAATAAAGAATCCGTAGCAAAACGCATTGCAGATACCGACCTGATTACTACTGCAGTAGGTGTATCAAATTTACCAAATATCGCAGAAAAAATCGCATTAGGAATTAAACTACGATTACAAAATAACAATACGGAGCCCCTTCATATTATTGCCTGTGAAAATGCAATCGGTGGCAGCTCTAAGCTAAAAAAATGGGTGTATGAGCATATAGAAGAAGAATTGCATGAAAAAATAGATCGCTATGTAGCATTTCCGGATGCGGCTGTCGATCGAATCGTTCCCGCACAGCACCACGAAGATCCACTTGAAGTAACAGTAGAGCCTTATTTCGAATGGGTAATTGACCGTTCTGCGATGCTTGGAGGACTACCAGAAATAAAAGATGTCCAATTGGTAGATTCCCTTGAAGCGTTTATTGAACGCAAACTATTCACTGTCAATACCGGTCATTGCTGCGCTGCATATTATGGTTATCTAAAAGGATACTCTACAATACAAGAAGTGATGGCTGATCCTAATTTAAAAACCGAAATAAAAAAAGTCATGCAGGAAACGGGAGATATGTTAATTGAGAAGTATGACCTTGATGAGACAAAGCATGAGAATTATATACAGAAAATCCTTAAACGCTTCACGAACCCTAATTTGACTGATAAAATCGTTCGTGTTGGACGCTCCCCGATTCGCAAGCTTTCAATTGGCGACAGGCTAGTTCGCCCAGCCTTGCAAACATATGATCAAGGTAAAGACGTATCTAATCTTACGAAGGCAATGGCTGCTGCGCTTCTATTTGATTATTCCAAAGACCCAGAAGCCGTCAAATTAAAGCAAGCAATCCGAAAAAACGGAATTAATCAAGTTATCAGCAAATATTTAGGAATTCCAAAATCTCATCCTATTCATCGAAAAGTCGAAAATAAATATTATGAATTTAAGGAAAAATACCATCTTGTAAAAGAAGCATAAAGTGAGCTTCCTGCAAACATCCTTTTGCACCGTATACGCAATAAAAGAAAAACTGAGAAAGGAACTAGCTCTCTTCCCTAAAGAGCAGGTTCCTTTTTCATTTTTGTCTATATGCTTCAGGAAGTATCAGACATCTTATCCATCCTAGTCGATGAAGATGCCTGGCACACTACAAATTGGATGTACACGGTAATAAAGTCAGTTTGTGGTTACTCTATAAAATTAAATTCAATCAACTGCTAAACACTTTTCTTATACTTCTTCTAAGCTTCTAAAGAAAAGTTACCAACATTCAGTAATAGAATTTTACGTAATAGTAGAACATGTTTCTTTGTATTTTTTTCTATATTCCAAGGGAGTTAGACCAGTCATTTTTTTAAAAAGCCTGCTAAAATAGTTCACACCATTGAATCCTAGGCTTTCAGCGACATCATATATTCGGCCGTCCTCCTCAGTCAACAACCGTTTTGCTTCCCGTATCCGCAGCTCAATCAAATAATCGATAAAATTATAGCCTGTCTGCTGTTTAAAAAGAATACTAAAATAGTTTTTGCTGACATGCACTTTATCTGCTACATTCTGCAAGGTTAAGTTCTCCGTATAATGGGAGTCCATATATGCCAGCGCCTTTGTAATTAACTGTCCTCCGTTTCCATTATCAGGACTCCTTAGGATAAAGGATGTCTCCATCTCCTCCAATATACGTTTAAAAAGTGATGCTATTTCATCCAATGTCTCGGCGTTCTCTAACAAATCAAACTGGTCTGGAGGTAATGGTTTTGCATCTGCCTGCAGTTCACTAATTTGGATTAGAAGATCACAAGCCTCTTTTTTTATCTGTTCTGGGTTGTTGCATAAGTTTTTCCAATGATTAATTGCATATTCCACTGCGGAGGAAACAGGATCGCCATTGCGGATAATTTCAAAAAAAGACTGCCAATCAGCATGTTCTGTTTCCATCTTTGAAGAAAAGGCTACTGCCTGATTTTCTGTCCATCCGTAAATTCCTCCAACTCCTTCAAAGAATCTTCTTTGACAAGCCATGCGGCTGTTGGCTAGCCCTTTTAAAATTCCATATCTCCCCTGCTCCATCGCATAACCTGCCGAGATCGTAATACCTAGTTCCGTTTCAACGGATCGCTTTAACCGATAAAGCTTTCTCCTCCAATTTTGTAACCTTTTTGGAAATAAAAGAAACAAGCTTCTTTCTCCTGACAGCACTGCAGCTCCATCATCCATTTTTTGATAAAACATTTCCTGAAACTCTTCCAATAATAATTGAACGTGCAGATAGCCATGCTTTTCCATTAGCACCTCGGCTCTGTCCAGCGTAATATACATGCAAACATAGTCTTGTTTCAGCCATTTTGGCTCCCAATCCATTGACGAGGACGAGCATTGTTCTTGAACCATTATTCTTTTGATTGCTTGCTCCATATATTTCCGTTCCTTGTAGGCAGCACCTTGTTGATAATAATGAAATTCAATTTCCTTTCTACGTTCTTCCTCTAGAATAGAGATGCATCGGCGAAGAACATCAAGAAGTTCAACAGGATCTAAAGCCGACTTCAGCAAGTAATCGACAGCCCCAAGCTTGAGGCCCTCTTTTACGTATTCAAAATCACTATAGCTGCTTAACATAACTACTTTAAGATTCGGATAATGCTCCAAAGCTTGCTTCATCAGCTCAATCCCATTCATGATGGGCATTTTAATATCTGTAATAAGAATATCGGCAGAACTGGCCTTTAATACTTTTAAAGCTTCCTCTCCGTTTGCACATAGTGATTCTACTAACATACCTTCCCTCTTCCAATCGATAAAGGCTTCAATTCCATTTCTGCTGATTGGCTCGTCATCTACAATAACAACTCGATACATGATGACATTTCCCCCAAATCTGTAAGATTCAAAATCTAAACTCTATCCAGCAATATCTTTATTAAGTTTACATAATTATTTTGAGTTATACCAAAACATTATCATCCATTTATATATTTGTAGATTCATTGTCTCATTCACTCATTAGATAACTATAATAGCTTCATGTTATGTTGCAACACCCAATATTACTGAATTGATCTTAATATAGTGATATTTACTGAAAGTGTTTAGCTGAAACACCGTGTTTTCCCATATACAAAAGCACTAAAAAATTACATATTATCCCATGAAAAAGATAGAAAAATAAATTTTTTCAAGCAATTATTCAATATTTTCACAAGACTCATAAACTCCATAAAACCCACTATTTCTGCCATCTTCTTTCTATCCAAAACGAATGAAAAGAAAACTCTTTCTTTATTAATCGCTGCTCTAAAATCTTTTTTTGGTGCTTACTCTCCATTGTTTCAAAGGAGTTTACTATTTAGTGTTATAAGTAGCCTTAGTTTTAAGGCGAATGAAAAAGAAAGGAGAAAATGTATAAGCGCATGAATGTATGAGGATCAATAAACATTCGAATTACCATGGTTTGCATCATATTCTTATTTGAAACAGGAGTGAAGTCTTTATGAAGAAAAGCTTATCACTAGCAATTACAGCCACTGTTTTATTCTCTGGCATTGCTTCTAGCACACTTTTATCTGCCAAACCGGCATCTGCGGAGCAGTTTCCTGTAGAGGCATTTAAGCCGACCCCTGATAGACCTTTAGACAAGAACAATCTTCAAAAACCGATGACTGTACAAAGTGTAGAGAAATTAGAAAATGGAGTAAAGCTTAATTTGGGCGACCAAGAAGCATATATCCGGCTGCTTACATCGGACATGGCAAAGGTATCCATCCTTAATAAAGGAGACAAAGAATATACCTCCGTTGGGATTGCGAAAACAGATTGGCCTGCCCCAAAATTCAACATAAAAGAAGATGACAAGAAAATCGTCATTACCACTGACAGCTTAACAGTAGACATTAAAAAAAGCGCTTTTGGAATCAAGTATTTGGATAAAGACGGAAACGTCATCAATGAAGATGGAGATCAAGGTGTAGGATATGAAAACGGGAAGCCTTATGTGTTTAAGAAAACAAATAAAAATGAAAACTTTTATGGTTTAGGAGAGAAAACTGACGGCTTAAACAAACGTGGCAAGGAAGAAGGAATCTGGCATCAGGATCCATACCCTTATGAATCAAAATACATTTACCAATCCGTTCCGTTCTTTATCGGCTTAAAAGACAAAAAGGCGTACGGTATTTTGTTTGATAATACATATCGTACTTATTACAATTTTGCAAAAGAAAGCGATGATTATTATTACTTCTACGCAGATGGCGGAAAATTAACGTATTACTTCTTCAATGGACCGCAAATAAAAGATGTCTTGGACCGCTATACCGATTTGACCGGGAAAATTTCTCTCCCTCCTGAATGGTCTTTGGGCTTCCATCAATCAAGCTGGGCATATTCTCAAAATGATATGGAAGAAGTAGCGAAAGAGTACCGCGAAAAGAAAATTCCAGCAGATGGCTTGTTCTTTGACATTGAATATATGGACGACTATAAAGCATTTACATGGGGCAAAAAAGTTCCAGACCCTGCCGGCCTAGGCAAGCAAATGGAAGAGATGGGCTTTCATCAAGTAAATATCTTCGACCCGGCTATTAGAGCTTTGCCAGGATATAGTGTTTATGATGAAGGAACAAAAAAAGATCTTTGGGTAAAAAATCCAGACGGCAGTTATTTTCTCGGAAAACTTTGGCCATGGAATCCATCTTCTCCACCAGATTCCGTCTACCCGAATTTCCTGAAAAAAGAAACACGTGACTGGTGGTCAATGCAGTTTAAGCCATTTTTTGATACAGGCATAGACGGCATCTGGAACGATGTAAACGAACCGGTTAGTTTCATTGCGAAAGATCATTGGACACTGCCTTTGGATGCTGTCCATGAAGACGACAATGGCGTTAAATATACTCATGAAGAGATTCACAATATTTACGCTCATTTAGAAGTGGAAGGATCATACAACTCATTCAAATACCTTAAACCAAATGTCCGTCCTTTTGTATTAACGCGTGCTGGGTACACAGGAACACAGCGCTATGCAGCAACATGGACTGGGGATAACCACAGTACTTGGGAACACTTGAGAATGTCTATTCCAATGAATTCGAATCTAGGATTGTCAGGTCATCCGTTTGTTGGGAACGACATTGGCGGCTTTACGAAAAATAAAGAGTTAGGTGAAATTGTTACACCAGAATTATTTGCACGTTGGGTGGAGCTTGGAGCCTTCCTGCCATTCTCTCGCGACCACTACAATAATGATGGTGACAGCCCTTCTGTTAAGCAAAATATAAACAGACAAGAACCATGGCAATTTGGAAAAGACGTGGAAGACATCAGCCGAAAATATATTTCCTTGCGCTATGAACTGATGCCTTACTTGCAAAATGCGTTCAAACAGGCTCATGAAACAGGAAATCTAATTCAGCAGCCGCTTGTTTTCCAATTTCAGAATGACCCGAACACCTATAACAATGAAGACCAGTTTATGTTTGGCGATTCTCTGATGATTGCACCAATTGTCCATAAAGGAGAAACATCCCGCGACGTGTACCTTCCAGCAGGCACTAAATGGGTGGACTACTGGACTGGTGAAGAGCTTGAAGGTGGACAAACCATTCATAAAGACGCCGACCTTGGAACACTGCCAATGTATATAAAGCAAAACTCTATTATTCCGCGCCGCGAGGTTCAGCAATATGCAGGCGAGAAAAAACTGACGAACTTGATTCTCGACACCTATCTGAAGGGCGATGCTTCTTACAGCTACTATCAGGACGATGCAACGACAGAGGACTATACTCGAGGTGAATTCAATATAACCGATTTCCATATTGAAAATAAACGGAACCACATCGAATTCGAACAAAATCAAAAAGTTCAAAATTACGGATCCGATATACAATCGTATACATTGAAGCTTCATAACAGCACAGCACCAAAGAAAGTGAAAGCTGCCAGCAGAAAATATAAAAAAGCTGACAGCGTTGATGAACTGAACAAGCAGGAAAGAGCTTATTATTTTGATTCGAAAGAAAACATACTATATGTTAAAATCCCTGTCAATGAAAGGCACAAGGTGAAGATTCAAAAGTAAAGATGCAGATGTTCCTGACCTAAATGAATATCGCAGACATTCTAACGGTATGATAGTTCTGCCAAAACAGTAGAATCAGAGGTTGGAGACTTTTGTCTTCAACCCATTTTTTAAATGTACTTTAAAAAGATAATATGACATAGGAGGGGAAAACTTGATGAAACGAATAAAAAAATGGCCGCCATTACTTTTGGCAGCTTCTGTACTGTTTTCAGGAAGTGCTGCTTCACAGCTCTATTTAGCAAAACCAGTCTCAGCAGAAGTTCAGCAGCCCGCCCCTGATACGCCTCTAGATAAAAATAAACTGCAGCAGCCGATGACGGTAAAAAATGTCGATAAGCTGGAAAATGGCGTAAAGCTTGACTTAGGCAATCAAGAAGCTTATATACGACTGCTTACCTCGGATATGGCCAAGGTATCTCTTTTAAACAAAGGAGACGAAGAATTTGCGTCTCCTGGCATTGCCAAAAAAGAATGGCCTGCCCCTGCTCTCAAAATAAAGGAGGAGGATAATCGAATTCTCCTAACCACTGATAGCTTAACAGTCGACATCAAGAAAAACCCTTTCGCAATCAAATATTTAGATAAAAAAGGAAACGTAATCAACGAAGACGATGTAAAAGGATCTGGTTATGAAAACGGGAATCCCTATGTGTTCAAAAAAACGGACAAAGCTGAAAATTTCTATGGTTTCGGCGAACAAACCGGCGGGTTGAATAAGCGCGGCTATGATATCGGCATGTGGAACACCGATGCATATTCGTATACGAAAGACACGAAATATGTGTATGCGACCATACCATTTTTTATCGGTTTAAAGGACGAGAAGGCATACGGCATTTTTTTCGATAATACGCACCGATCCCACTTCAACATGGCAAAAGAAAGCGATGATTATTATTACTTTTATGCCGACGGCGGCAAACTTACCTATTACTTTATTAAAGGTCCGGAAATTAAAGATGTTGTAGACAGATATACTGATTTAACAGGTAAAATAAATCTGCCGCCAGAATGGTCTCTCGGGTTTCATCAAAGTAAATGGGGCTACTGGCAGGATGACATGACAAGGGTTGCTAAAACATTTCGAGAAAAGCAAATTCCTGCAGATGCCATGTACGCGGACATCGATTATATGAATGACTATCGTGTTTTTACTTGGGGGCCAAAATATCCTAATCCCGATAAACTGAAGGAAGATATGGATAAGCTAGGCTTTAAATATGTAACGATCAATGATCCAGGTGTTAAAGTGGATGAAAGCTTTGATACGTATCAGGAAGGAACCAAGAATAATTTCTGGGTTAAAAATTCCAATGGCAGCCCCTATGTTGGCTATGTTTGGCCTGGCGAGTCTGTATTCCCCAATTTCCTTAAAAGCAATGTTCGAGATTGGTGGGCGAAAAAGCATAAAGCTCTGTTTGACAAAGGTGTTTCTGGAATTTGGAACGATATGAACGAGCCGGCTGTATTTGGCGGTCCAGGATGGTCCATGCCGCTTGATACCTTCTATGAAGCAGATGACGGCAGCGAAAGGAAAAACTTAGAAATTCATAATATTTACGGCCACTTAGAAAACGAAGCGACGTATAATGCTTTTAAAATAAACAAACCGAATATACGCCCTTTTGTGCTCACACGCGCCGCATATGCAGGAACCCAGCGCTATGCTGCAATCTGGACAGGGGACAATACAAGCAACTGGGATCATTTACGCATGACAATCCCGATGAACTCGAATCTTGGATTATCCGGTGCAGCGTTTGTCGGCAATGATATCGGCGGATTTGCAAAACCAACATCGCAGGACATCCCGTCACCGGAACTTTTTGCTCGATGGATAGAAGTTGGCGCCTTTGTACCGTTCTCCCGCGACCATTACAGTTGGGATAAAGAGCAAGAACCGTGGGCATTTGGCAAAGAAGTGGAAGACATCAGCCGCAAGTACATTTCCCTGCGCTATGAACTGCTTCCTTACCTGTATAACCAATTTAAACGTACCCAGCAAAACGGACAGCCTGTACAGCAGCCGCTTGTGTACAAATTCCAGCATGACCCGAATACGTATAACATTGATGACCAATACTTGTTCGGCGATTCATTGATGATTGCACCTGTAGTAAAACAAGGTGAAACATCCCGTTCTGTATACTTGCCATCTGGTGCAAAATGGATAGATTATTGGACTGGCGAAGAGTTTGAAGGCGGACAAACGATCCACAAGAAAGCCGATCTCGCTACTCTTCCAATCTATGTAAAGCAAGACTCCATCATTCCTAGACGCGACGTTCAGCAGCACACAGGAGAAAAGCCATTAACAAACTTGATTCTCGATACGCACCTTGACAAAGAGGCAGCACAGACCTTCTATGAGGACGATGCAAATACAGAGGATTACACAAGAGGGGAATATAATCAAACAACCTTTGTTGTAGAGCGTAAACCCAACTCTATTAGATTCAAACAAAAACAAGAGGTTAACAACTATAAAGATTCAAAATTAGAGCAGTATACGCTAAAATTAAATAAAACAGAAAAGCCATCTAGAATTCAAGCTGGCAAGCATAAATATCAAGAAGTTGGAACACTCGAAGAAACAAAAGACAAAACGAATGTCTTCTTCTATGATACAAATACAGAAATACTCTATGTAAGCATCCCATCTGATGAAAAGAAAGAAGTAAAAATTCGTTAAGACAACAAAATCAAGTACTAGAAAAGATGAAAAAACAAGTAGGAACTAGGGAACTTGAAGCAGGACCGGACGGGTGCAGAAATCTCTGAAACGACAGTCTTTTTAGAGCAAGCTGTTAGCTGGATTTATGTTGTAGCTGTATCTTCCTGTCAGAAGATGAAATGTTTTTTCCTACAAGAATGTAGTACTAACAAAAAACGACACCCCCAATTGGTACACAAAACAAACAATGAGGGTGTCGTTTTTTCTATATTTATGTTCAGCTAAAAGGCGCAGCTCTCCAACATTATTTCAATCAGAAGCAGATAATAGATAGTCTATCTCTTCTGCTGCTTGTGTCAGTCCCTTTTTTGGAGAGAGTTCGCCTTGAAAAATTTTATTCATATAAAGCGTGTAGACTTTATCTATTTCCTCCCAATTTTCCACCGATGGTCTTTGGAAAGAGTACTCTAGAGCTTCTTGGTAGGAAAGTGTGTAGGAATCCCGATTTACATTCATTGAATCTACTGCTTCTAAATTAGTCGGAAAAATCCCTGCTCTTGACATCATTAACTGAGCTTCCTTGCTTGCCATCCATCTTAAAAATGTCCAAGAAGCTTCTTTTTCCTCACTGCCCTTCATAATAACCAGATTTTCTCCATCTAGAAGGGAAGACGGCCCATTGTCATGTGGGAAAGGGATGGCTATCGTACTTTTCAACGATCTATATAATTCTTTCTCTGTCCAAATATTGTAAAACCAAGGACCTTCACCGGTTATTAGCACATTTCCACTTTTAACCCCCTCCCAGTTGTCTCCTCCCTCTTCTCCTACCATACGATCAATCAGCCCTTCTTTATAAAGGACCAATAGCTTTTCCACGGCATGTACTGTTGCTTCTCCATTTAAATAGCCGGTTGCCGTTCTAAATTCAGCATCAGTCAGTGAACCTCCAAGACCATATATATATGGAAGAGTTCTCCAGATATTGAGCCCTCCTAGTCCAATGCGGTATCGCTCTTTTCCTGCAAGTTCTAGTATTTCCTCCATGGTATGAGGAGGCTGTGAATATCCGGCTTTCTCTAAAAGCTCCCGGTTAAAAATAGCCGCCTGTATGTAAAAATCCATTGGAAGGGAATAATATTTATTCTCATGGAAGCCTGCTGACAATGTCTTGTTGTTAAGAGTATGTAGGACTTTTTGAAAATCCGGAAAGTCATTTAAAGGCATAAGCAGCTTATTTTTGTAAAAATCCGGAACCCAGGCCACTTTCATTCGCGCGACATCTGGTCCGCGATTAGAGAAAGCACGGGCAATCAATGTATTTTTCAGTCCATTGTTATAAGGCTTTCTTACAGAAACTACTTTAATGCCAGGAAATTTCCGTTCAAAAGCAGGGATCATCTGACGTTCTAGAATTTGGCTTTCTTTATCACTGTATGTATGCCAAAACTCGATCATTTGCACATTATTTTTATTGTATGGTTGGACATTTTCCTTTGTAATAATCTTGGATTTTTCGCATCCAGCGGCTAAAACAACCAGCATAATAATAACTATCCGTCTAAGTATCATTCTGCCTTTCTCTTCCCTTCCTGGCTATCGGATGCCAATGGTTTTCCAAGTATGATGCGGACAGTTGTTCCTTCTCCAAGACTGCTTGTAATTATCCACTTAGAGCAGCGAGCATAATAAAACCGCAGCGTATCGTAGACATGAAGCAGACCGATGCCCATTTCCCCTTTCGCTATAGCTTCCTCTTGATTGGATAATATCTTTATCTTTTCTTTAGAGATTCCGAGACCATTGTCCGAAACGATAAATTCCGTATATCCTCTCCTTCTTGTCCGTACGTGGATCCTGATGCGGCCGTCCGTTTCCTTAGGAACAATACCATGAAAAATGGCATTTTCGACCAATGGTTGAAGGAGCATTCGAGGAATAACCAATTCCTTCGCTTTCGCATCTACATCTATATCCAAAACAAAAGATTTTTCGTACCGCATCTCCAAAATGGCAATATATTTTTTTAAAAAGTCCAATTCCTCCTCTAACGTTATCATAATGCCGCTTTTGCCCATATGGGAATCCAAGAGGCGGATCAATGCCTTCAAGCATAATGAAGCCCTATCATTCTCATTCGATTTAATAAACCACCATAGCATATTCAGGGTATTCAGCAGAAAATGTGGATGAATACGATGCATCGCAGCCCGCAGCTTTGCCTGAAGCTTCTCCCCCTGCTCTTCCTTCACCTGAGAGATAAGCTGTTCTATTTCTTCAAGCATACTGTTAAACTGCTCGCTTAAGAGACCTATTTCATCATTGGATCTCACATTTGTCCTTACTGTTAAATCACCATTCTTGACCTTCTGCATATCAAGGGCAAGCTGATTAATAGGCTCTGTAATCCTGTCAACCATCAGCAGTCCAACTACTATAGAAAACAGCGCAAGAAAACCAGAGGAAATAAAGAGAAAAATCTGAAGCCGATCCAATTCTCCCGTGATTTCATGAACAGGCACTGTACCCACAATCATCCATCCGTTGCTCAGCGGCTGCTTGATTCCATAATAAGGAGTTTTATTCAAGGTATATTCAAATTCGGCAAAATCTTTGTCCATAATATGTTTGCGCAAATTAGGGATTTCTACTCTTTTGTTAATTAATTTAAGATCAGGGTGGATCATAATTTTCCCTTCTGAATCGACAACGAAAAATTTCCCCGTCTTTCCCAGCTGCAACTGATCAAGTACATTTAAGATAGAACGGCCATTCAAATTTACTTGAATAAATCCGATGCGGTTTCTATCTTTAAAATTTTTCAGCACCCTCCCAATAGGAAGAATCAGTTCAGTATTAGCTCCCCCTCCAATTAAGCGGTCATACTGCAGCTCTTGCCAAACCAGACCGCCATCCTTCTGTTTAGCTTCTTCAATCCACTCCTGATCAGAAGCACGCATCCGTATTAGCTTGTACATGGACGAATTATACATATATGGGGAAAAAACGCTTCCTGCCCAGTTATTTTCCCCTTCTTTCCATACATAAACATTTTCAACAAAGGAATTCGAATAAACAACTTGGTTTAACATGCTGTTCATATATTGAAAAGTCTCGCCCTGCTCTTCCACCTCGTTTCTGTTTATATTCATAACCGAGGCCTGAATGTCTGTACTGCTAAAGATTAGATCCGATGTATCACTTCCCGATTTAAAAATAAAAGAAAGAGACTCTGCTGTTTGTTTTGCAATTTGAATGGTATTTTCCCGTACGTTTTTTTTCACAACGGAAGTAGATTCTATATTAAAAGCAAAACTTAAAATAAAGGTAGGAAATAAGATAACAAATAAAAAAACTAGTATTATCTTAAATACAAAGCGGTTGGAAAACTTGAGCGTTCGAATCATGGAGAGTCCACCTTTATTGGTTTTCTCCAAGTATACATGAAATGTCAGGAAAATTTAAAGGTACTTAAATAAGATGATAAATGAACTAGAACCTTCTACTATATATGTATTTTCACTGAGTATATCGCCCTCTTTTTCTGGTTTACAGTTTTCGAAACTTTTTCCAAATAAGCAGAAATAAACAGCTTTACTATAGTATGGCGGATCAAACTAACTAGTTGCCAATTTTTTCTTAATACCGCAGTGTATGTATACTTATCCTGTGTTAGAAATCAACGGAAGTCCTGAGTATGTCAGAAGCGCTTGTGAAGCTAGTTTGAAAAGACTGCAGACCGATTACATTGATTTGTACTATTTGCATCGTTTAGATCCAAGAGTCCCAATTGAAGAAACAGTGGTCGCAATGAAACGATTAGTCGAAGAAGGAAAAGTGCGTCATATTGGACTGTCAGAAGTTTCTTCCCAAACGATAAAACGAGCGCATAAAGTTCATCCGATCGCCGCATTACAATCTGAGTTTTCGATTTGGACGAGAGATGTAGAGACAGAAATATTACCTACTTGCCAGACACTAGGCATTACAATGGGGTACCTTATAGTTCACTAGGCAGAGGATTTCTAACAGGTAAAATCGTTTCTGTTGATGAACTTGATTCAAACGACTTTAGAAGAAAATCGCCAAGGTTTCAAGGGGATAACTTAAGTACAACTACAGTTAGTAAGGCTGATTGAAGAGTTAGCAGAACAGCTAAACATATCCTCTACCCTATTAGCTCTTGCTTGGCTATTAGCAAAAGGCGACAACATTTACCAATTCCAGGAACAAAAAGAATACAATATTTGCAGGAAAACATTAGTGCAGTGGATGTTCTTTTGCCAGAGGACATCAAAAATAAATTAGATGAAATAGCCCCAATTGGCGCAGCCGCTGGTGAGAGGTACCATGAAGCTGGGATTAGTTTGATCGATAAATAACTTTAGGTTGTATTTTCCCCTTCTTTTACGATAGTGCTTGTATAGGAAGGGGAGTAATGGGATTTTTTTGTTTGTGATATAAAGAGGAATTTAAATGAATTGTTATGAAGAATGTGGTGTAAACAAAGATCCTTTCCTTCCTTTACTTGTTTTTAAAAATAGCAATTTCTCTCTCATTACGCACTGCTTTTTCCCATATAAAGTCCTGATCTATCTTTATTATGTTAGTTTTTCTAAGATTTGGCCATGACGTTCTTCATTCTTATTTTCCATCTCCTCTAGTTTATTATCAATTTTCATTTCTATCACATGTAGTTTTTGATTCGTGTTTCCTACCATTTTAACTAATTGCGTCAACACATTCTCAATTCTATCTAGTCTTTCCTCTTGCATTTCTTTCACCTCCCACTTTACAATTTCAAAAAGAAAGAGACAGCAATTAGATAACTGCCTCTTCCTTTATCCTTTTTACTGCGCCTCTTCATTCCAATTGAAAATTTCACCATCATTCTGTTCTGGCAAAAATGGTACGATGGTCGATTTATCCTTAGACTTTCCCATTAGCGCCTTAATCTGTCTTCCAATATTTTTTTTATTTTCATTTGAAACGAGTCCAAAAGGCAATTCAGCCGCTCTACCAAAATAAATGGTTGTTCGTTTATTGTTGCTTAACTTGACTTTTTTACTATTAATTAAGTACGGCCTATCCTTTTGTAATGTATAGATAGTTTCCCAATCACTTACTGATTCGAATTGGATTTTGCCAAGATGTTCTCCAGCAACTGAAATGAAGATAATATCAGGCTGTAGATAATCGACTAATTGATGCCAAAGTTGAACACCTTTTGTTTGCAGTTCTATTTGTACATTTTTGCCTAAATCATCCCAGGTAGGATGAATTGCTAACGGTGAGCAAATATCTGTATGGAGAGCCATATTTTCTTTACCAGCATAAAAACTAGCATCCAATCCATTCAATAAATATTCAAAGGAAGAATTGTACCAATCTTTATATGGATTTTCTTCAAAATAATGCTCTAACGCGTCAATGTATTGTTGATCAAAATGGTAATAATGGTCTTGTTTCATCGATTGAAATCTTTGGAAAGGGTCTGTTTTAGGAAAATCCCTCTTTGAAGGACTCAGACCAACTGTTATGATACGAATAGGGGATTCAAAATATTTTTTGCTGTTGCCAAAATATAAAATTGGCATCGAAGGTTTAACTACATACGAAAAATCTTTGTGTGTTTCATACATGTCCCAATACGCTTTAATTAAATGGTTTAGTTTTGCCTCTTGAATAACAATAAAAATCATCCTTTCAATTTTATTACAAACTACTTGCAAAGTTATCATTATTTTCTTAATATTTATATTTCGCTTTTACTACGAGCAATTCCTTCCTATTATTATGTCCCTTAAAAATATTTTTTCGTGCATTTGTTTATATTCTTCTTTTTCCGCGATACTTCCAGTTTTTCCGCGTTTCTCTGCTTTTTTCCGCCGTCGCACCTCTTTTTGCAAAACGACAACCTTTCTTTCTGTAGATGCCCCGAATGGCTGCTATCCAGTCTCCCTTCTTTACATCATAAAAGGGCGCCCATTTCTGAGCACCCCTCTTTCATTTTACTTTTTCTCGTTGTGGAAAATAATCATTACCCACTGTTTCTCCCTGCAAGAAAGCCAACGAATCATTACTTCCCCTATTTCTTTTAAAATTTAGCAATGGAAAAACCAATTCAGCAAAATGATACGCTTCTTCCAAATGCGGATATCCGGAGAAGATAAACGACTCAATCCCTATTTCTTGGTATTCTTTAATTCGCGCTGCCACAGATTCAGGGCTGCCGACCAATGCTGTTCCCGCACCACCGCGTGTCAATCCTACCCCAGCCCACAAGTTAGGGCTGATTTCTAATTTACTGCGGTCGCCTTTATGCAGTTCAAACATTCTTCTTTGTCCTGTTGAATCTTGACGGCTAAGTGTTGTTTGGGCTTTTGCTATCACATCGTCATCTACATACTTAATTAATCGTTCTGCAGCTTCCCATGCTTCCGCTTCTGTTTCTCTGACAATCACGTGAAGACGGATGCCAAAGCGGACCGTTCTGCCTTTTTTCTCCGCTTTCGCTTTTACTGATGCAATTTTTTCTTTCACTTGTTCAAGCGGCTCCCCCCAAGTCAAGTAAACATCTGTATGTTCAGCCGCCACTTCCTGTCCTGCTTCTGATGATCCTCCAAAATAAATTGGCGGCCGTGGAGATTGATACGCAGGAAATAACAAGCTACTATTTTTTACTCTAATATGCTCTCCATCAAAATTTACATCGTCTCCTTCTAAAAGAGATTTCCATACTTTCATAAACTCATCTGTTTGTTGATAGCGTTCATCATGCGATAAGAAAACACCATCACCAGCTAGTTCAACAGGATCCCCACCAGCTACAACATTAATCAGTAATCTTCCTTCTGAAATATGATCTAAAGCAGAAGCCATTCTTGCCGCAACTGGTGGCTGCATTAATCCTGGCCGCACCGCTACTAAAAATTTAAGATATCTTGTTTCAGCTGCTAATGCAGAAGCAGTAATCCATGGATCTTGGCAGGATCGTCCTGTCGGCAATAACACCCCTGTATAGCCTAATTGATCTGCTGCCTGCGCGATTTGTTTTAAATAAGGATATTTAAAAGATCTTCCTCCTGTAGGTGTACCTAAATAATGACCGTCCCCGTGAGTAGGTATAAACCAAAGTATTTCCATTTTCATCTCTCCCATCCTTTTAAAAATTAGTTTTTCCCTTGGTAACTATCTCGCCATTTTAATAATCTTTTTTCCAATACTCTGACAAAGGAGTCTGTTAACTTCCCTACTACTGCAAAAATAATAATTCCTACAAAAACAACACTTGTTTGTGAAAATTGCCTTGCATCCATAATCATATAGCCAATGCCAGCAGTTGAGCCCATCAGTTCCGCAACGACTAGCCCTAGCCATGCAACGCCAAGTGATAAGCGAACTCCTAATAAGATATTTGGAAGTGCCGCTGGCAAAATCAACTTCGTCATCTGTTTTAAGGGACTAAATTCCAATACTTTTGCCACTTCAAATAATTTTTTGTCGACCCCTCTTATTCCTTGAAAAGTGTTTATATATATAGGAAAGAAAGCACCCATGCTAATTAATAAAACCTTAGAAATCTCGCCAAATCCAAACCATAAAATGAATAAAGGCGTTACTGCTAAATGCGGAACAGTCCGCAGCATTTGCAAAGAAGGATCTAAATAATCCTCTGATTTTCTGGAAAACCCGACGATTGCTCCTAAAATAATTCCTATGCCTCCCCCTAATAAGAAACCAACAACAGCACGCCAAATGCTTATTTTCAAATTAGCCCATAATTCTCCTGAAACAATTAGGTCTTTAAACGATAGAACGATTTCTTGTGGCGTGGGCAGTACAATGGGAGAAACTAATTGCAAAGTTCCAACTAATTGCCAAACAGCAAGGATAATAACAGGAAGAACCAGTCCCTTTAGAATCGTTTGCGCAATCCCTTTTTTCCCTTTCTCTCGTTTTCTTGCTGTAACCTTTACTGGTTGCACTTGACCAGCGATTGCCTTTACGTCACTCATCATTTTCCACCTTCCTCTTTCGAAGACTTTAGTGCTTCCTCAATAAACGAATTATCAACTACTTCTTTTACATCAATTTTTTTGCGAATCGCACCAATGCGATATTGAAAATCCGCCGTTTCCTGTTGTGCTTGGATTATTTCATCCGTCACAGGATTATTCGTTGCCTCTGTATTATTTTAAACACTCTCTACTATCTTTTTATCTAGTTTTTTTGCTTTTGCATAAATATCGACGACTTCTTCTCTATGTTCTTTTTGGTAAGTTACTGCTTTTTGTATCACCTGTAAAAATCTCACCGTTTCCTTAGGATGCTGATCGGAAAAGTCACTTCGAACAAGCAAGAAAGCCGGAGAGTATAGGTTATCTAGTGCTTCTCCATTCGCAAGCACCTTTGCCCCATTATTAATGGTTTCAATAGAGATAAATGGTTCCCATATTGACCACGCATCTACTGAACCACTATCAAAAGCTGGCTTCGCTTCATCTGGCTGTAATTGAATTACTTGTACATCATCTGGCTTCAACCCTGCTTTATCGATCGCCTTATAAAGAAAATCAAATCCACTGCTTCCTTTTGCAACTGCTACCTTTTTGCCTTTTAAATCTTGAATACTCTTAATATCACTATCTTTATTTACTAAAATGGCATTTCCTTTTAAACCATCTTGATAAACTGACAGTTCTTTAAATCCAATTCCTGCTGCCTGTGCAGCAATAACTGGTGAATTTCCAACACCTGCAAAATCAATTTTCCCAGCTGAAACTCCCTCAAATTGCGGAGGACCACTTTGAAACTCCGTCCACTTTACTTGTATGCCATCCTTTTTAAATTCTTCTTCAAACCAACCTTTCTCCTTCGCCAACAAAAGCGGCGTTAAGCTTTGTTGGATAGCGATATTAATCACTTTTAGCTTTTCCTTGCTGCCGGCACTTTGTTTAGCACCGCATCCTGTTAAAAGCAAAAGTAGAAATACTGTAAAAATAATAGTTGTCTTTTTCATCGTTGATTCCCCCCAATTAGTTAGATGCTTAGTCCCTCTATATAAGATTCGTTCTCCGTATGTTCAAATTCTTTTAAAACACTTTGCCTGAATGTCTGAAAATCCGGCGAAGTTCGATTTCTTGGATAAGATAATGGAATTTTCAGCTCTTTGTAAACCTTTCCTGGCTTTGCCTTCATAATCGCCAATCTGTTTCCTAAATATATGGATTCCTCGATATCATGTGTTACTAGAATCATGGCCATTTTTTTCTTTTGCCAAATATCCAACAGAACATCCTGCAGGTGCTTCCTAGTAAAAGCATCCAGTGCTCCAAATGGTTCATCCAGCAATAAAACTTCCGGCTCGCGCAATAGCGCTCTTGCAATTGCCACCCGCTGTGACATGCCGCCAGACAATTCTTTCGGATACAATTTCTCTGAACCTTTTAATCTTACAATCTCAATCAGCTCATCCACTTTTCTTCGCACTTCTTTATTTTTTAAAGACAGGTCAGCTGCAATATTTTCTTCCACCGTTAGCCATGGAAATAGCCGATGTTCTTGAAAAATAAATCCTTGTTGAATGCCGGCTCCTTTTACAATTCGGTCATTAATCGTAATTGTCCCTTCATAATTTGTATCAAGACCGGCTATGATTTTTAGCAAGGTGCTTTTCCCACATCCGCTTGGACCAATTATCGTAAGGAAATCCTGCTTCTCAATTGCTAGATTAATAGTTTCCAGCGCCTTTACTTGTTTACTTCCTTGAGTAAATGATTTATTTTTTACCACCACTGAAATTGCCATTTTATCGCCCCTCTCTACTTCTCCAATAAAAGTAAACTGTATGTATTTCAACAAAAACAAATTAATTCGATAAATTTAATCGGTTTTAAAGCCATTTTTCCCCTTCCCCTTTATAGCTTATAAAAAAAGACATATTTTCCGCCATCTAAATGGAGAAAATATGCCTTCGGTTTTCCGATCAGCTATTAAGATTTCTTGAATAGCATTGTAATACAAAGTTTTCCACGTTGTCAACTTGGTTTTGTTGCATTTTTCAAAATAATTATTTAATTAATTTTCTTTTCGTATAGATTGTTTTTATTTAACCCGCAGCCTGATTACACTTCGCTTCCCGCGGACGAGTGCCGAGCCCAATGTCATCAAGCTGAATTTCAAAAAACAGGAAAATAAGTAGCTAATTAGGAAGTAAGGGTTTCCGTTCTGTTCTCCGAGGCTTACCGCTCGCTTTCCACGGGGCGAGCGCCGAGCCTCCTCGTCGCTTTGCTCCTGTGGGGTCTCGTCTGTCTCGCTAATCCCGTAGGAGTCGAGCGAACGCCTCTCCAAACAAATGAGGTATTTCTTTTACATAAAGGATATCCAATAAATAGGATCTAAAAAAAGACAATAGGATGCCATTGCACGTGCAAGTTCTACAGACGAGCCTTTCGCAACCCCGAAGGCATCCTTTAACCTTTTCGAATTGTTCATTTCAAGGATAGACGCATCAATAGCGAATAGACGAAATACCATAAAAAAATCAACGCTACTATTGTTTAGCAATAATACCTTGTAATGAAATTCGAAAAAAAGAACTTATTCTAAAACAGGTTGCTTGTAACGGAGGGTGCGAAGACTCCTGCGGGAAATGTGAGAAAGCTGAGACCCCGCAAGGCAGCGCCGAGGAGGCTCAGCTCCCACCCCGCGGAAAGCGAAGCAACCCGTAGTGGAAAGCAACCTCAACAATAAAAAACAAGCCTCCCTTTTTATTGCTCTAAACCGAGTCATATCAAGATTTGCAAATGAATTTGAAGGTGCGAAGTTTGAGTTAATTATAAATAAAATTTCAGAATAGGGGTCTAACTTCTTTTAATACTTTACTGATAACAGCAGCCACTGCATGTTGTTCATGATGAACAGTCACTGTATCAGCTACATGTTTCAATCCAGGATGTGCATTATCAACTGCAATCCCAATGTCAGCTTTCTTAAGCAAGGTTACATCATTTAGATGATCTCCAAGTGCGATTGTCTTATATGCTTCCACCTGCAACATTTTCTTTAGATGCATCAACGCCTCGCCTTTCGACACACCTTTTGGCAAGATTTCCAGATAATTTGCTTCTGAATAAACTAGATCACACTTTATTTCCAGACCAACAATAAATTGTTCTACCTCTTTCACCTTTTCCTCATCAGAACCAATGATTACTATTTTTGTAATAGCACTTGCATCTAATTCGACAAAGTCCGGATGATACGATCCGCCTAAGTCCTTGCATTCTACTCCATCTTTTTCTTCATAGATTTCCACCGTTCTATTTCGCAATGGTGTATATATGTTAGAGCGATAATAAATGAATACAGATGTTTCTTCTTTGTGCAGAGAGCAAATAGCTTCAAAAGCAAACTTATCTATTTTTAATTGTTTTTCATATAATACATTTTTGGTGACTGGACAGTAAATTTTTGCCCCATTATACAAAATCAGTGGGATATTAATTCCTAATTGCTCCACAAACGGAGCGACCGACTGCTCTATTCGACCGGTTGCAAATGTAAATAAGCCACCGTTTTTTATAAAAGATAAAATTGCCGCTTTATTCGCTGCGCTAATTTTTTTCCGTTGATTTAACAATGTTCCATCAAGATCTGACACAAGCAGCGTATCCTGACAAGTCTTGACACTCTCTACTGCCTTCATTATGAATGCTGCTTTACTTGCTCTGCAACGAGCATCTTTTTAATCATATCCGCAGCTCGTACTTTCGTCGGTAAGCAAGGGGAAATCTCTATTTTATACGCTCCATTAGCAATGCTTTGTTTCAGTTGCTTAACCGTCGTACATTCCTCATCAAAAACGTTCACAATACTGCCTACTTGCATCGGGTAGTGTGTATCGCTTCCTCCTACAACCGGTTTATCATAGCGCTTAGCAAACTGATACACTTGCTCGCGCATTTCTTCCACACCACCGTAGTTCAAGTCCTTCCCATTTAAATCAAAGCAATCCACTTGCATTAAGTCTTCCTCTGGAATACGGAGAAGCGGATTGGATGAACGTAAAGGATGAGCCCCGATGCAAAGAATATCAAAAGGTTGACATATGCTTAATAGTGTTTTCATCGACACAAACGTATCTTCTGTTTCATAACCGATTAATTGTAAACGAATGGCTCTAATATCTTCTCTATCTCCGATTATGAGAATATGTCCCCCCTCCTTTACATCCACCTCCATACCAGGGAAAAGACGGAATCCATCAATATCATAATAATCTTGCTTGTACTCATAGCGCTCGTTTAAAAAATCATAAATATCCAAAAACCGTTTTGTATTAAAATGCTCTGTTAAAGTGATAGCTGTCAGGCCTTCTTGCTTCGCCTCATTAATCATGCTAGTAAAATATTCTTCCGAGAAGTCTACCTTCTTATTAAGCTTTACGTGTAAGTGAAAATCGATTTTCATATCTATTATCTCCTCTTTATAAAATCTATTAATCTAATCTTTACATCCTTGAAATAAAATTGACGTTTACCTCTCCCTCTGTTCACGTATAATAAATATATTGAAGAAAAAGTGAGGTTTTTCTATTGGTTCGTCAAATGTTTACTTGGAAGGTAGAAGAAATGTCTACCAATCAAAAAAAAATAGCTGACTATATCGAAAAAAATATAAACCGCATTCCGTATTTAACGGTTCAGGAAATAGCAGATGAACTAGATATCAGCATCGCTTCTGTCTCCCGTTTTTGGAAAACATGCGGCTACAAAAATTTGAAAGATTTTAAGCAGCAGTTAAGTGAAAAGTTAGGAATTACTCCCTTTCATAAAATGAGCAACTTTATAAAAAAAGTCAGCGACGGCGATGACTTGCCGACTAATATGATGAAGCTTGGCATACAATACTTAACCGAAACATCCGAATGGCTTTCAAGAGAAGCTTTTTCTGAATCGATTCAGGCAATCTTGCATGCAAGCAATACGCATATTTTTGCTCCTGGATATTCCAATTCATTAGGAGAAATGCTACGATATCGTTTACGCCGCAACGGCTTATCCATTCATTTAATGGAAACGAAAAACAATGAAATTTTCGAAACACTTATGCATTTGACGAACATGGATCTTGTCATCGTGTTTGCTTTTTCCAATATTGCAAGTGAAACGAAGATTATTTTCGACTATGCGAAAAAAGCAGGGTATCAAACGATTTTAATTACCGATCTTCTCGTTTCGGAATTAATAGAAGATGCTGACATCGTTCTGCACACATACCGTGGTCAAAAATGGGAATATCATTCGATGGTCGCTCCTACCATCTTAATTGAAAGCTTGATTGTTGGTGTCGGTATGGAAAACGAACAAACGTCTTTAGCAAAGCTTGAACATTTAAATAAGTTGAGAAAGCAATACAGTTCCTTTTAAGAAAAGCGTAGGCGCCTTGTTCAGCTCTGAAGAAAAATGTTCACATGACTCAAAAAGTGCTTTTTACTTTTAGAGGCATGGGGTTATTTTTCACAAGAGCTAGGCGCTGGCCGGCTAATGCGCCACGTCCTGTGGCGACGCCGGCACTAGTACATCCTGTACGTCGGAGCTAGACACCCGTCAAAGTTCAAAAAACTTTCTTATCTTCTCAAAAAATAACCAAATGAAAGCGACGAATCTCTGTGTTGACTTGCTTCTAATTTGTTCCCTTTTTGAACACACACTTTACGTTACAAGACGGTTTGTGCAACCTGTTTTTCCTCATTTTTAGAATGAGGTTTAGATGAAATCAGTTGTTCAGACTTTTTATTATAGACATTAATCTTTTCGGATGGGATTGTAGCCCAAACTATCCCATCTAAAGGATAAACGGCCTCCCCCATTTCCTTTGCAAGCAACGTAATTCCATCTTTTTCAAGCTGAATAAGCGTTTCTGAACCCGCAGGCATCACAGATGTAACACGACATTGGATCCCATCTGCTATTGGATCTGCGGAAACTAGGATGTCTTCCGGTTTAACCGCTACGATAATTTCTTCCGTTTCCGGCATTTCTACAACTGGGAGTTTCAGTTTTCCAAACGGTAATATTGCATACGACTGCCCTTGTTCTATTAAATATCTTCCATAAACAAAATTATTTTTCGGATTGCCAATAAAATCAGCCACTTTAAGATGATTTGGATAACGGTACAAATCAGATGGGTTATCTACTTGAATCAATTTTCCTTCAAAGAAAACCGCTATTTTTGTTGACATCGTTAACGCTTCGATTTGATCATGCGTCACATAGATAATCGTTGTATTCAATTCACGGTGCAGCCTTTTTAATTCTGTTCTCATTTCAATGCGCAGCTTTGCGTCTAAATTTGACAAAGGTTCATCCAATAACAGAATTTTCGGTTCGGTCACGATTGCTCTTGCTATTGCTACACGCTGCTGCTGTCCACCTGATAATTCTGATGGAAATCTGTCTTGATATTCTGCCATATGCAGCTTTTTCAGTGCTTGTTCTACCTTTATTTTGATCTGATTTTTCGGCATTTTCTGCACGGTTAAACCAAAAGCAACATTGTCAAAAACAGTCATATGGGGCCACAGTGCATAGCTTTGAAACACAAGATTTAAATCTCGCTTAGAAGGGTCTTTAAAGTAATGCTTCGCTGCATCCGCTGCTGTAGAGCCATTGATATGAATGATGCCTTCTTCAATATTCTCCAATCCTGCAATGACCCGAAGCGTCGTTGTTTTCCCACAGCCAGATGGACCAAGGAAGGTCATAAAATCTCCTTCTTCAATCGTAAGGTTTATATTTTTTAAAACTTGTTTATTATCAAAGAATTTACTGACATTTTTTAATTGAATGATGCTCATGTTATCCTCCAATTCCTTTTGTAAAGTCAACCTTCCCAATTTTAGTTGCAATATAATACGTGACAAATATGATAACAACAATGATTAACATTAAAGCATTGGCATATTGCTGAAAGCCTGACTGAGCATATCTAAACATTAATGTCGGAATCGTTCCCGTCTGTGGTGTCACAAGTAATATAATTAAATCGAGTTCCTTTATTACACTAATAAACAGAAGCAAAAAGCTGCTGAACAAACTCCTGCGACTAAGGGGCAGCAATATGCTCATAAATCTTTTCAGCCATGAAGCACCTTGCATTCGTCCCGCTTCCTCTAACTCTCCGCTAATTTGATACATCGTACTTGCTCCAACTCGTGTCGCAAACGGAAGTTCATTGACGATCGAAATTAAGATAATCAGCGAGATGGAACCATACAACGCCGGCAGGAACATCGATGGTTTTGCAAACATCGATAAATAAATAGAAGAGAAAGCGATCCCTGGAATTAAATAAGGTAAAAAGGACAACTGCTCAACTAGCTTTGCCGTCGTATTTTTTCTTCCTTTAGCAATGACATATCCAAACAACAATCCAATAATCGATGCACAAATCGCTGCAAGAAAGGCAACCAATAGTGAATTCTTAATTGAGGACAAAATGGCATCATTTTTTAATATCCCTACTTCTCCTGAAGCAATAGAAGGATTCGAATCCCCAATCCAGAAATGAGTCGTAAAGTTGTCGAGCAGGAAACGACCATCCATCATCATAAACGACTGCAATACAAGAATGATGACAGGAACAAACGCTACGATAGCCATAAAGCCGAGCACGATCCACGTCAACGGCCTTTTCCACTTTCCAAGCAAATAAAATGACTTGCGTGCATCTTTTCCGCCAATCGTTTCAAAACTTTTCCTTTTGCCAATTGCTTTTTGATTAAAAAAAATCAAAAAGGCACATAACATAAGCAAAACAATGCTTAAAATATAAGCTTCCGATATCATCCTGTTTTGCATGCTGCTATTCAGCATCGTGGAGATCGTATAATACTTTGTCGGCAATCCAAGGAAAGCAGGCACACTGAATGAACCTAATGACTTGGAAAATGTGAGGATAAACCCCGAGATAATGGCAGGCATAACAAGCGGAAACGTAATTTTTCGCAAAGTCATTAGCTTACTTGCTCCAATGATTTCAGCCATTTCTTCTAAACTGCTATTAATCGAACTTAAAGCAACGGAAATAAGCAAAAAGAAGAAAGTAAAATAATTGAACGTTAACGTGATGACAATAGGCAAGTATCCATAGGCAATCCAATCCGGCGGCTGGATGTGGAAAAAAGACTGGATGATTCCTTGGCTTCCGCCTATACGATCGTTTTTAAAAACCGAGATCCAAGCAAATGCCATTACCCATGAAGGAAGCATATACGGCAGCAAAGCAAGAAAGGTGACTGCTTTTTTATATTTAAAATCTGAGCGGGTTACAAGCCATGCCAACGATCCGCCAATTAATAGCGACAGAATCGAAACTCCAACAGCAACGCTTAAAGAATTTAACATTGGCTGATAAAACAAAGACTTGCTAATTTCACTGCCAAACATGCGCTGCCAATAATCAAGGGTAAATGCTCCAGCCTCTGCCCCACTATCTCTTGCACTTGTTTTAAAGCTTCCAACAATAATTTCCCAAAGCGGAACAACAATGGTATAAAATAAAAACAACAGGGAAATTATGCTAATTACATGGATGGGATTATGAAAAAATTGTTTGCTCTTATTAAAGAATCGTATTCTTCTCATTGGAGAAGATACAGGGACTTCTGAATATGGTGGTTTATTCAATAATCGGAACCTCTCTTTCTTTTAACTCGTAAAGAGATCAGGTGGCTGAGAGATCCACCTGATTCTTTATGTATTTCCCTTTACTGGTTTACTAGAATAAAGTCTTTTACTGCTGGCGTATTTTTATATAAAAATTCACCATCATAAGGCCATAGATTTAATTCTTTACTTGGGCGCTGTTCAGGTAAAACAATATCCGTTCTCGTTGACCAAGAACCAAGTACATTATACGGTCGGAAACCTTCTGCTTTTCCATCCGCCTCGCCTGCCATCCAGCGAATTAACAGCTTTGCTGCATTAACATTCTTCGCTTTTTCAGGAATGTACATATACGAAGTCCCAGGAACAGACATCTTCGGACTAACATCGTAGACGAAATCCATTTTTAAGCCTTCATCTTTAATATTTCGAGCTTTACTTGAAGCTGCAATTCCAACTGGTGGATTTTGTTGTCCTGCGCTTCCTACAGCTGTGACAACTTCGTCGCTTGACTTTACAAAAATCGGATCATTCGCAAGCAATCGTTTCAAAAATTCATACCCTGCATTTTCTGTTCCATCTAATTTTAATGGCTTCCCATATTTTTCTTCGTATGCCTTTTCCATATCATCAGCGTTTTGTACAATCGTTACTAATAAATCAAGCGTATCGGAAGAAATCATCGGATCGTCCATCACCACTTTGCTCTTCCATTTTGGGTCTGTTAAATCCCACCAGTTGTTTATTGGAGACTTATCGTATTTCTCCGTATTATAGAAAATCGCTCTTGTTGAAAAATAAAAACCTAAACCTGGTTCATTTTTATACGGATCTGCAAGCTTTTCTTTAATATCATTCGGCAAATATTTATGTAATCGTCCATCTTTTACAAGTTCATTAGAGACGACTCCGCCCGCATCCTTAATAAATGCAATATCGACATTAAACAACCCTGAATCTTGCTCGCGAACTATTTTCTCTACCATTTCGGCTGTATCCATATCGTAAGCTTCTACTTTAATTCCAGGATACTTCGCTTCAAAGCTTGCTTTTACATCTTTAATGCGGCTCGATTGCGAATAAACAGTCACTTTTCCTTCTTTTTTTGCCTTTTCGTAAAGTTCTTCTGGAGTTTCTGTTTTATCCAATTCTGCTTTTTCAAGCCACGCTTCATCCCCTTTATTCTCACTCTCTTCTTTTGAACTTTTTACAGATGAATCTGACTTGCCACAAGCAGCTAATAAAACGACTAAAACTACTGACATCAATAAAAATGAGTTTCTAATTTTCAAGATCTGATTCACTACTTGAACTACCTCCTAAATTTCGAATACAAACTCATTTTAGAAGACAAACATTAATTAAACGTTAATGTTATATTTTAGTAATGTAAATTATTTTTCTTATTTATTTTTTGAAAAAAAGTTTTCATTTTAGTATTGTTGACTGTCATCACACGAACTAAAATTAGATATGATATAATAAATATGGTTAAAAAATACATTTTTTACAGAGAATCTTTATTGCTAGTACCTCTGCAGCGATTATTAGTGAAGTAGTTTACTAAGATAAAATAGATGAGGAATCCGCTTTCAAATAATAGATGAAGAATAGAAAGGAGTTTTAATGAAATACTTACGAATATTTTTTATTTTACTTATCCTGATTAATTTAAGTTTTTCCTTAATTGTTTACTTAAACCCTGATAATCAAGGTTTAAGTAATAATCTAATTCCACTTTCTTTAGTAATATTAGGCGTTTTAATGATTATGGGTATTATCTTTAATGTAAAGTTAAATCCGTTTAAGAAGACTGGAATAAAGGGAAAATAATAAGGAGAGCACTCATTTGCTTCTCCTTATTCCATTTCATTATTGCTTTTTAATGTCCTTTTGAGGGGTCTAACCCAATGTCATCAAGCTAGGATTCAAAAAAAAGGAAAATAAGCAACTAAATAGGAAGTAAGGGTTTCCGTTCTGTTCTCCGAGGCTTACCGCTCGCTTTCCA
>NZ_JBQRKO010000013.1:0-144828 GCF_052318935.1 Niallia sp. 01092
GACACCTCTCCAAACAAATGAGGTATTTCTTTTTAAAAAAGGGTATCCCATAATAGGATCATAAAAAATCAAATAATGAAAAAAATCAAGTATCTTTATGCTTGAATTCTAACTATTTCATGACATTTTTACAGTTTGCAATTTATGGAATATTAAGTTGATGACATTGGGGTTAGACCCTAAATTTATCGATTACTTATGCCCTATTGACATCATATATGACATATTTGAAAATAACCCGTATATAGCAGCTATTTGTTAAACATCATCAGACTAGAAGGTAGGAATAAAACGTGGGAAGAATAGAAAGAAGGCAGCAGCGAAATTCATCCAAGAGGATTTGGAGCAAGTTGAACTCAAAAAGTATGAAGATGAGGATTTTAGTGGCAGGTTCAGCCCTGGCTTTATGTTGTTTTCTCATACTTAATATATTAATTTGGACAAGTGATGTCAGTAAACTAGAAGATCCGGCTCCACAGCCAACTATTATTTATGATCAAAATGGTGCTGTGGCTAGTAAGATTGCTGTTTCTAATATAGAGGGAGTTAGTATAAAACAGATTCCAAAAGACATGATTCACGCTGTTATCGCAACAGAAGATCAGCGGTTTTACAAGCACGGAGGAATTAATTATATTGCAATTGCTCGGGCATTTACTCAAAACATAATAAGCAGTGATATTGTCGCAGGTGGAAGTACTATTACCCAGCAGTTGGCAAAAAATGCTTTCTTAACACAAGAACGTACGTATACACGAAAGTTTAAAGAACTTATTTTAACGAAAAAAATAGAACAAAGCTATTCTAAAGATGAAATTATGGAGCGGTATTTAAATCAGATTTATTTTGGCGAAGGAGCGTGGGGTATACAGCGTGCTGCACAAACGTATTTTGGCAAGGATGTGAGCGAATTAACGTTAGGTGAGTCGGCAATGCTCACAGGGTTGATTAAAGCACCTTCCATTCTGTCTCCATTTAAAGATATGGATAGATCAGTTGAACGGAGAGATCTTGTATTATCCTTAATGAAAAAGGAAGGCTATATCAGTCAAAATGATATGGAAAAGGCAAAGGAACAGTCTATTGTCTTAGAGGGAAAAAAGATAGATGACTATAGAGGCAAATACCCTTATTATGTAGACCATATTATAGAGGAAGCGATAAAAAAATATGGTCTTACAGAAAATGAGGTTCTTTCAGGTGGACTTCATATTTTTACAGAATTAAATCCTACCATACAAAATGTAGTGGAACAGGTGTATAAGGATGATGAGATGTTTCCTAAAGGCCAATCAGACCAGTTGATTCAAAGTGGGGCAATTTTCATGAACCCTGCAACAGGCGGAATCAATGCGCTTGTTGGAGGGAGAGGGGAACATAGTTTCCGAGGATTTAATCGTGCCACTCAACTAAAACGACAACCTGGGTCTACGATGAAACCGTTGGCAGTATATACTCCTGCTTTAGAACAAGGATACGAAATTTTTGATAGGCTGCAAGATTCACCTATTGATATTAACGGTTATCAACCAATGAACTATGATAGACAATTTCGTGGAGAAGTTACAATGTATGATGCTTTAATCCACTCCTATAACGTCCCGCCAGTATGGTTATTGCAGAGAATGGGATTAAATTACGGTACGAATGCAGTGGAGCGTTTCGGTATTCAATTAAAGGAAGAGGATTATACTCCAGGTTTAGCACTTGGTGGTTTGAGCGAAGGAGTATCGCCGTTATTAATGGCTCAAGCGTATTCTACATTCCCTAATAAAGGTGTAAGGGTAGAAGCACACGCTATTCAAAAAATGGAAGATGCAGATGGAGAGGTCATTGGAAAATGGCATAGTAATGCTACTAGAGTAACGGATCCTTCAGTCGCCCAGAAAATAACCTATATGCTTAAAGGTGTTGTGGAAGAAGGTACAGGGATGAACGCTCAAGTAAATGGCTTGGAAGTAGCCGGTAAAACAGGTTCAACAGAGCTTCCTTTTGCTAATGAAGCAGGATCAAAGGATCATTGGTTTGTCGGATATACTCCACAAATTGTTGGGGCAGTTTGGATGGGATATGATAAAACAGATGAAAATAATTATTTAGTGGGATCCAGCGGCTCTACTGTCACGAAAGTTTTTAAAGAAATTCTCACTAAGTCAATTACGGAATTATCCCAAAAAGAATTTGATTTATCGTCGCTAGAAAAACAGGTTAGAAACGAGTATAAGGAAGAGGAGAAAAAGAGGAAGGTAGAGGAAGAAGAAACCCAGCGTCAAGATCAAGAAGAAGATAAGAGTCAAAAAGAAGAAAAGAAAAAGAGAGAAGAAGATAAAAAGAGAGAGAAAGAAGATAAGAAAAAACAGAAGGAAGATAAAAAGATAGAGAAAGAAGATTAATTTGCTTGAACTGTATGGTGTATTCGATTACGTGGATAACGGGCTTGAATTAGATATTACTGCTAAACTTTCAAAAGGTAAGACAATCAACGGAGATATTACTACGCTATTAATGTCTCCTGGCAAAAAACTTGAATTTGTTTATGAAAACTTTGCTATGGAAAACTCTATCACCTTTACAGGTAAAAACTAAACAGCCCCTTCTTAGTATACTCAAGATTTTGGTGCAGTGACGCCTCGAGATTGCCGAAGGATGTTCATCTGGAATTATAATTGTAATAAAGAGCTATTCTAGAATGAATGGAGACAAAAAGCACTCTCAAAGGGAATTACAACTTATAAAACCTTTAAAACGCCTAAGTGCCCCTACAAAAATACAATTGTTTTTTTGTGGCGCCTGACTCCAAAATCAAAATCAGACAGACATTGTCTTCTTTTGCAGGGCATCAGAATGGGCACTGTAGGCGATAATTTTACTTTTATATTGTTTAACGATATCTTAAGACAGTCTATTCCGTCACAAAAGCTCTTTAATTTGCCTCGTTAGCTCGTTAAAGCGCTTATCTAATTCTGCATAATCCTTGTCATTTGGCGTCATAAAGCTAAGCTTTCCTAACACTTCTTGTCTTTCTGTTTCCAGCTTTAAGCGTAATTCATCCTGGTTATCTCTTTTTAAGGATGCTTCGTTAGCCTGTTTTTGGATGCTATTGTTTGAAATAACGAGTTTGCTGCTTGTTGTTTTTTCGAGAAAATAGCGATCGTGGGAAACAACGATTAGTGTTCCGTTATATTGTGCTAACGTATCTTCCAATTGTTCACGTGACGGCAAGTCAAGGTGATTGGTCGGTTCGTCTAAAATGAGTACCTCTTTTTCTTCTAATATATACTCCATTAATTTACATTTTACTCGCTCGCCCATGCTCATATTTTGAATGGGTTGTGTCCAATGGGTTGCTGTAAATCCTAAATGCTTCATTAAAGTCTGGACTTTGCCTCGCGCCTCGAATGTTTCTTGATAAAAAAGCTGTTCAGGCTTTTGCTCAAGTGGCAGATCAAATATTTCTTGCGTTAAGTAGCCAACGTTTGCAGATGGTGACATCCAAACATCGCCTTCCGCTGTTTCCTGACCAACGATGATTTTTAATAGTGTCGTCTTGCCGCTGCCATTTGGCCCGATGATGGCAGCCTTCTCCCCGTGTTGAATCGTAAAATGGACATTTTTAAACAGTGTTCGTCCGTTAAAAGATTTTGCTAATTTTTTCACTTCTAAAAACCGTTTTCCTACTTTGTTTTTCGCTGTAATCGAAAATTGTACCGTATATTCTGACTCTACACGGTCCACCTTTGCTTTTTCCAGCTCTTTTTCCAGTCGCTTTTGTTTGGATTTTACTTGTGCATCCATACGCTTTGCTTTGACGCGGTAGTATTCTTTAACTCCTTCCTTTTTCGTCGATTGGGCATGGGCTTTTTTTGACCAGGAAGTAAGCTCCTTCATTTGGTTTTCGATCCGCTCCACCATTTTTTGCTGTTTTTCATATTCTCGCTGCTGAGAAAGTCGTTTCTGCTTGCGAACCTCCATATAACTAGAATAATTTCCTTTGTGTTCGATCAGCTTTTTATCTTCAATCGACCATATTTTCGTTGCAGCCATATCTAAAAAATAACGATCGTGGGAAACAAAAATAATCGTTCCTTGATAATTTTTCATATGTTGATGAAGGAGTTCGATGCTTTGCTCATCAAGATGATTGGTCGGTTCATCTAATAGTAAAAGGTCTGACTCTTGTGAAAAGCCTTTTGCAAGTCGTGCCTTCAGCTTTTCTCCACCGCTTAATTGTGAAAAATGATTCGTTGGGACATGCCATTTCTCCAATAATTGTGCTTCTAAAGGAGTCTTATTTTCGGAAGAATAAGATTCCGTTTCTTGTTCTACCATCACAACTTTTAAGTCTTGCTGCAGCGATTGTATTTGTCCTTGTGTGGGCTCTAAGTCCTTACTTATTAATTGCAGCAATGTCGATTTTCCAGCACCATTTTTGCCAATAACACCGATGATATCCCCTTGCTGAACACGAGCATTTACCTCTTCAAAAACACTATAGTCCATTATGTCATAGCTAATATTAGATAATTTTAAAAGTTCTTTCATATAAACAATCCCTCTCTTCAAGGGAGAATAAAAAATCCTCCCAATTTATTTGGAAGGATTAGCCGTACCTGTGCATCATCAAATAAGCTATTAATAACTCCAGACTGTCGACAAACGTTTTCGATCTGCCTAAAAAGTGTCATTTTTAGACATTGCCGACAATCCAACGCTATTTTAATAACTCCATCATTTACAGAAAATGGGCAGACTAATCCTATTTTGTATGATTTGAAATATGCCATTCCAAATTTAAAAAATAAGATTAGTTAATCATCGTCCACCCATCATCCCTTCTGCGTTTATTAACATTAGTATAACATGAATGCATCTGTAAAATAAAGGGTATAAGGGAGTATAAAAAGACAATATCGTCATTGCTATTAGTTATTACGCTCCATCAAAGTAAAGATATCTTTTTCAAAAGATAAGAAAGTATAAAATTTTCAACTTAGACGAGTGTCTAGCTCCAGCGCCCTATCGACTTCAACGCTTCCCTCACCTCGTCTACGATAAGTCAACATCGAATCGCTATGCTCTTCGTGTTTCCTTTATCTCTGTAAGGTACACAATCTAAAACCGCCACGTCCTGTGGCAACGATTGTGTGATCCACATCCTGTGGAACTCACCTTTTTTTGTCGATGAGCAAGGGCGCTTCCGCTTTTCTTAAAAGATAAGAAAGTATAAAATTTCGAACCTAGTTTAGTGTCTAGCTCCGGCGCATAGCTCTTGTGAAAAATAACCCCATGCCTCTAAAAGTAAAAAACACTTTTTGAGTCATGTGAACATTTTTCTTCAGAGCTGATCAAGGCGCCTGCGCTTTTCTTATTTTCCCATGTTTTCTTAGCAATAAACTTCACATTTTCTTCAATCCTCTGAACTCGTTCATCAAGCATATCAAAACGCTCTCTCATTTCCTGTTTCATTATGTCTTGGTTTTCACTAATTCTGCATGGCGATTCTTCATTTCAGTTTGTAATTCTTCACGGTTTTTCTTTATTTCTAATTGTAATTCGTTATAGTTTTTCTTCATTTCCAATTGTAACTCTTCATGGCTTTTCCTAAATTCCAATTGTAATTCTTTAATAGCTTGAAAAATTTGTTCCATTTTTATCAGCCTTTCTTATGGATATTTTACAATAGTTAGATGAAAAAAGAGTAATGTTTATGGTAGAGAAATATGAGGTACCTTCGAAGTATACAATTGATTATAAAACAACTGGCGTGTGTTTTGTAGTAAAAGATAAATTTGACAGTGGTCATAGGAACGCCACTGGGTTTTCCTCGAATATGCTAGAATATTAGAGACTAACGACTATAAATGATAAAAGAAAAAAGGAAGTGTAATATTTGTTATACCTATTAAAATTTATTTATGGCTTTTTACTTCCTCCGGGTTTATTTACTACATTGTTGCTATTGTTTAGTATTTGGTTATTTTATAAGAAAGTTTCCTACTATAAAATAATGCTGCTCATTACTTTCATCGTATATACTCTTTCCATTCCATTAACAGGTGATCTTTTAATAAGATCCTTAGAAAAAAAATATGAACAACCTAATGAAATGAATGGTGATGTCATTATCATGTTAGGTGCTGGTGCAGTTAGTGGAACACCAGATATGGACGGGATAGGACAGCTATCGGGATCTGCTGCTAACCGCTTAATAACCACAGCAAGGCTTTATCAATTGACGGGGTTGCCGATCATTGTTTCTGGTGGACAAGTTTTCGAAGATTCAGGCAATGAAGCAGAAATTGCCAAACGACAATTAGTAGGGTTAGGAGTGCCGTCAGAAAAGATTTATTTGGAGAATAAAAGCTTAAATACTACGGAAAATGCACAAAACTCCAAAAAAATATTGTTGGAAAAAGACTTCAAACGTCCTGTTTTAGTAACTTCAGCATTTCATATGGATAGGTCCGTTAAGAATTTTTCACAAATAGGAATAACCGTTCAACCGTATCCAACTGATTATTTAGCTAGTTCAACTATCAAATTATATGCAAACAAATTTGTTCCTTCTAACTTAACTAATGTTAATCTTGCTCTTAAAGAATATCTAGGTAAGTTAGCAATCGATACGAAGAGTTTTTTTTATTAGATAGAAAAGAGGTGGATGTTGGCGCCTAACTCCCAGTGTGTGACCATTAGATTAAATGATACGACATTACTGGGAATTGATTTATATCAATTGGAGCCTCTGCGAACATGAATCGTTCGTAATGGCGATTAGCTGAAGGTCGTTTAAGTCAACAAAAATAATCGTTGAAATCATAGTTTTAATCAAACGTTTGTTTAAATTCCATTGTTATTGGGAGTAATATTTATGGTAAAGACGTAATTTGCTGTTTTTTTTATGTTTTCTTTAGCCGTTTTTTAAGTTTGGACCGAAATTTGGGCATATTGGTCTTTTTTTCGCTTCAAGCATTCAGTTTTTGCTTTCGCTCCGCTTTTCTTTTTCCTGTAAGTTAAGTGTTACCTAGGAATAACAAGAAAAGCGCTTTTCGAGAAGGAAAAGACAATGGAACTTGCTAGTTTTGAAAGTTTAGTAGAACAGTATACTCCAATGATCCATCATATGATAAAAAACCTCTCCATTTATAAAAATAAGGAAGAATTTGTGCAGCTTGGCTTAATTAGTATTTGGGAAGCATCCCATACCTTTCAGCCAGAGAAAGGCAAATACAGCAGCTATCTTTACCGGCATATGTGGGGAAGATTTGTCGATGAATTAAAGAAACGGACAAAAGAGCAAGAACGATACGTTCATCCAGAAGAAGAATTTTGGTCCGTAATAGAAAGCCCCAGCCTGTATACAGAAGATGAATATATGATTAGACAACTATGCAAGCCATTAACAGACTGCCAAACCAAATGGGTCATCTATACGATTATCCATCAGATGACCATTAAAGAAATTGCCGAAAAAGAAAACGTCTCTCCCTCTGCAGTGAAATGGTGGAAGAAAGGGGCGGTTGAGAAGTTGAGGGTGATTTTGTAGAGAGGAAAACCTGTTGCAAGTTAAATGGTTCATACAAATCAAGTTTAAAAAGCCTGTTTTTCTATTTAAATATAGGAAAATAGGCTTTTTCGTTTTTATTTTACAAAACGAATCTAAGTGTAAAGGAAAGTGTGAAACTTTCTCAGCCGAGTGCAAATAGAACAAGTCCCGTGAATACGCTATAAGATAGACTAATAGAGGATGGGATGAGAGATGGATTTTCCAACACAAATAGCGATACAAAGAATAAAGCAGCCGCGATTGGACGTATATGTTCCAGTTGTACATGGTCTTAAGAATCAATCTGCTCAAACAGCGATCAATCAACAAATCATAAAAACGGTAAGGGAATTAATTCAAAAGCAAGGATATTACGAAAATCCACAAACCGAAATAACCGGTTTTTTTGAACTGAAAACGAATGAAAGAGGCATTTTGAGTTTAACCATCGAGCATTATTCTTATTCTGGTGGAGCACATGGAATGACGTATATTGTAGGATTAACTTTTAATGTACACACCGGTGAGAAATATAAACTCTCTGATTTGTTTAAACCGAACAGCCCGTATGTTGAGGTGCTTTCTAAAATAGTCGGCCAACAAATAAAGGAGCGTGACATTTTCATATTTGAGCCATTTAAAGCGATTAGTCCCAGTCAAGATTTTTATATTGCCGACAAGTCCCTCGTTCTTTATTACCAGCTATATGAATTAACGGCATATGCATATGGATTTCCTTACTTTCCTATTTCCATTTATGAGATTCAAGATATCGTTAGCGAAGAGGGACCATTGGGGAAAATGTTTTAATGGAGAAGTTGTCTTTTGGAGAAGGGCATTCTGTTAATAAACGTAAAGCAACTATTGAATTGATTGTCCAGGTAATCCTGCGCAGTCAATTGCTGATTCTGAGAAGATTTGAAGAGAGTATGATCAGCTTTTTTGTCGTAATTTGTCATAAAAGAAATACTTTTTATTGTAAAATATATAGTAAAATAGTTCTATAGGGGTATTTAATAAATATTCAAGGAAGTCGGGAGGAGGTTAGTGACAGATTAATCAAAAGATTGTTGCTTTTAGATAAACTGGATGGATGAGGGTAGAAGAGTTTGAGGAATTGCAATAGGAATATTTTGAGTAAAGGGATCAAACCCTTTATAAGATTTTTTATGAATAAACTAATGGGAGATGTTGATCAAATTGAATAATATTTTTAGAAAAGTATTTTTTACAATCATTACTTTGTTCATTTTCTTTATAATCAAACAAAATCATTTTGTTTATGCAGATGCTGCAGATGCAGCATTAATAAATGTTAACCAGAGGTATTCTGGAGAATTAACAAGCTTTGACGATACCGATTATTATAAAGTGATTTTAGAAGAAGATGGCAATGTTACTTTATCAATAAAACAAAAATCTGATACAACTTGGTATGGCAGCATTGAAAATAGCAATGGAGATGTTTACGAAGATATAAAAACTGATAGTAGTGGAATGGTATCTGAAGATGCTGTTACACAAGTAGGGTTGCCAAAAGGAACCTATTACATAAAAATAAATAATTATTATAATGCAGATGGTATACCATATGAATTTTCTGTGAATTTCACAAAAAGTAGTACATATGAAAAAGAAATGAACAATGATGTAACAAGTGCAAATGATATCCAAACATATCAAACGTATATTGGTAGTATCAATAATTATAATGATATGGACTTTTATAAATTTACTATTCCAAAGGATGGCAATGTTTCATTAGCTATTAAGAACAAGTTAGAATCGAGATGGGAGGGGCATATTCAAGATAGTCAAGGAAATATTTATGAGGAACTTAGTACAGATAACAGTGGATCAGTTGATGGAAATACGACTACCGAAGTAGGCTTGCCGCAAGGAACTTATTATATTAAAGTAGATTACTATTACTCAGCTGAGAACATTCCATATGAAATGAGTGTAGGTTATACCGAAAGCAATAATTATGAAAAAGAGAATAATAATAATGTTACAGCTGCAAATACTATTAACTTAAATCAATTATATAATGGCAGAATTAATAAATATAATGATAAGGATTTTTATACATTTACATTGCCGAGCGACGGAAATGTAGCATTATCACTAAAAAATATGCCTGGATCAAGTTGGACTGCTACTATTCAAAATAGTAAAGGAGAAACTTATCAAAACCTTAATTCAGATGATAGTGAGTTAGTAAAAGGAAATTCTGTCGTAAATACAGGACTTGCCAAAGGAACATACTATATTAGGGTAGAGGGAGATTATCATTCAGAAGATAAAACATATGATTTAAAAGCTAAATTTACGAAAAGCAATAATTATGAAAAAGAATTTAATAATAGTTTATCTGCTGCTAATAAAATGAAACTAAATCAAAAATATTATGGCAGTGAAAATGATTACGAAGATAAAGATATTTATAAATTTACTTTACCTAGTGATGGAAAAGTAACGATAAAAATGAAACAAAAAGCAGGAATAAAATGGGATGCGAATATACAAAATAGGTCAGGTCATACTTATAGTACATTAACAACAGATGATAGGGAAATAGTTTCAGGTTACGCAACTTCCAATAAAAAGATGAAAAAAGGAACCTATTATTTAGTTGTAAATAATTACAATTATAATGCAGTAAATGTACCATATGAAGTTAGCGTTTCATTGAAGTCTAACCCTTTAAAAACATCTCAAATAAAAGCAGCAAATAATAAAGGGAAAAAAGATAAGATTACAGTAAAGAGCCTATCTAAAGGGGATACAGTAAAAGTATATAATGCAAGTAAAAAAGGAACTGTATTAGCAACCAAAAAAGCGAGTGGTTCATCTGTAAATTTATCGATCAAACAGCTCGGAAAAAAAGCAGGCAAAGTATATGTAACCGTTACTCGTTCTGGAATGACAGAAAGTTCACGAACAGCGGTAAGTTATAAAGCAGAGAAATAGTCTGATTTAGTTGCATGTAAACATATGAACTTTTTTAGAATCAAAAGTATCCTCACCTAGTAGGGTGGGGGTATTTTTATATGGTGTAGGTCATGGTTAACATGAGGGGGTCAGCGTATAATAGCAAATAAGTCAAAGTCAAGGGTTGATAGGAGGACCTTTTAAAAGTTCTTATTCCTGAAAAGTTCGGTGGATGGGGAGAAACGTAGATAGATGTTGTTTCTATTGTAAGAACTTTGGCTAAATATGATAGTTCCCTAGCTCATGTCTATGGTTATCATTTCGTAAATTTAATCACATCACATTTATGGGGAAATGCTGAACAACAAGAATATTTTTATCGAGAAACAGCAAAGAACAATTGGTTTTGGCGCAATACATTGAATCCTGTTGATATTCAAGTGCTTGCACGTAACGATGGTCATGCCCACTGCCTGTAAAGATTTTGTAAAAATAATAAGTGGAAATTATGAAGTTTGTAAAATATACCAATTATTAGGTGAAAAATAGTTAGAAAAATGTAAAATGGTTATGAACAGGACTATATGTCTAGAGTGGTAATTAAAAAAGATAATAATCTCTTTCATCGTGGACAGACAATTCAATAATAAGAGGAAAAGATTTAGCCCGTATTTTTGACGAAAGCAAGAATAGACCGTTGTACATAGTAAACGAATCGATAAATTTTAGTAAAAGAATTGGAGAAGCAATAGAATATGAACGAAGTAAATAATATATTGAAAAAAATAGTATGGTTTCTTGAAAAATATTACTTTCTATTTTTTTCTATCATTTTATTGGTTGCCATCATCAATCTATTTTTCCATTTAAATATTGCACCTATAAAGGATTGGGATGAATCAAGGCATGGTATTAGCGCATATGAAATGCTCCAAACAGGAAATTATATTGTAAATACCTTTAGATATGAGCCGGATTATTGGAATCTAAAGCCGCCTATCAGCTTTTGGTCGATTATGCTAGGCTACAAAATAGTTGGATTTAATCCTTTGGGACTGCGGTTGGTATCTGCAATTAGTACACTTGTATTAATAATCGTTTTATCGCTTTTTGTCAAATACAAGCATGGAGGCCTGGCTTCCTTCGTTACAGCTGCTGTTCTTATAACAAGCAAACCGTTTATTCTTGAACATTCAGCGAGAACAGGAGATGCTGATTCCCTGTTTAATCTATTTTTTGCTTCTTCCATCATATGTTTACTCTTAATGGAAAAGAATATCAAATGGCTTTATTTATCAGGATTTCTGTTCTCCCTAGCTTTTCTTACAAAGAGCTGGCATGCTGGCAGTATTGCTATTATTGTAGGAATGTACTTACTATTTACAAAAAACATTTTAAAATGGAACATAAAAACCTGGTTTATGTTTCTATTTTCTATTTTTTTTCCGATCTTAACTTGGGTTATGATTAGATACCAATCTGATGGTGTAAGGTTTTTTAAAACGATGATTGAATATGATCTATTAAAGCGGTCTTCAGAGCCGCTTGAAGGTCATACAGGTGATATTTGGTATTATGTTAACATATTTCAAGTAGAGTATTTCTTTTGGCTCCTATTGCTAGTTGGAGGATTCTTCTCTTTCTTAAGTTTGAGTTCACATAATAAGATAGAAAGAGCAGATAAAAAATATACTTTTGGAATACTGTTATGGGTTATCATTCCATTTTCTGTTTTTACCATTGCTGAAACAAAGCTAAGATGGTATATACTGCCTCTTTATCCTGTAATGGCGTTGTTGATAGGTATATTTGTTAGCAAAATGATAAAAACGAGCAAAAATGGTATTTTAAACATTATGGTCGTTTTTATAATTATTTTTACCTTTTGTAAATATGAAATGGAAATTCTAAATAACATACAAAATATGCGCTTACCCGATGTCCAAGAGGTACTAAAAAAGCTAGAATCTAAAGAGAACTATCATGGGTATGATATATATATTTATGAAAAAGGTTGGTCTCAGAGCAAAATCTTAGCGGCGGAATTATTTGGAGACCTTCATGTAAAAAACGGTAATTACAAAGAATTTATGACAAGACAAGATGGGCTGCTGCTGCTCCCGAAAAACAAAGAAACTACTGAATTAATAAAAACAAAAAAATTAACAATAATTGTGGAGGGTCCTAAAGATTATATAGTGGCACGTCGCAGTGACGCCTCGTAATATTAATAGTATAGGGATTTGAAGCAATAGGGTGCGGTTTTTTTTCTATTTATAGAAAAGTTTAAATAGTAGGAGATTAAAGAAACGGACAAAAGAACAAGAACGATACGTTCATCCAGAAGAAGAATTTTGGTCCGTGATAGCAAGCGATTGGATCAAATCCCTTATAGAATCACACCAAAATAAATGGCAAAATCAAACGGCTGTTTTCTCAAAGTTTGTTGTTTTTTACATAAAAAAATGGGGGAAGAAGTATTCAGCAGACGGAATACACGTAGACTCCTGTGGGAATGCGAGAAAGACGAGACCCCACAGGAGCGTATGCGATGAGGAGGCTCGACGCTCGCCCACGGAAAGCGAAGTGTATTCGGGCTGCGGGTTTAAAAGCAACAATCTATACGGAAACAGCCAATCAAAAAGATTCCTCCACAGGTCTAACCGCTTCATTTTAAAGACTGGACGAGAAAAATGAAGAACTGTTATTCTTAGATATAAGCTAACGAAAAAAGCATCTTTCCAAACAGTTGTTAGCAATATGAAAAGAAGAGGTGTTCTATGAGCCAGTATTGGAATGAACTTGTCAAAAAACTAGAACCGTACGTTCCTGGAGAACAGCCGAAGGATAAATCATATGTAAAATTAAACACAAATGAAAATCCGTATCCTCCTTCTCCTTATGTACTAGAAGCCATTAAGCAAGCTGCTGATGAACAATTACGCTTGTATCCTGACCCAAACTGTGATCGATTGAGAGAAACAATCGCAAAGCATTATAACCTCTCGAGCAATCAAGTTTTTGTTGGCAACGGATCTGATGAGGTGCTTGGTTTTAGCTTCATGTCTTTCTTTTCACCTGATCAACCTGTATTATTTGCCGATATTACATATAGTTTTTATAAGGTCTACGCGAACTTATGCGGTTTACAAGTAAATCTCATTCCTCTTGAAGAAGACTTTAGTATTCCCATTGCTTCTTTTTGCGAGCCAAATGGAGGAGTGGTAATTCCGAATCCAAACGCACCAACCGGACAGCTTCTTTCATTATCTGACATCAAAACCATTCTTGATGCGAATCCAGAAAGCGTTGTGATTATTGATGAAGCTTATGTTGATTTTGGAGGGGAATCTGCCATCCCACTTATACAGGATTATCCAAATTTACTTGTCGTCCAAACACTCTCAAAATTCAGTTCCCTTGCTGGAATACGAGTTGGCTTTGCCCTTGGTAACGCTGAGTTAATTGATGGTCTTAATCGATTAAAAAATTCTTTTAATTCCTACACACTGGATCGTCTAGCGCTGGCAGGTGCTGTTGCAGCGATTGAAGATCACGATTATTTTCAACAAATGGCACAAAAAATCATAACAACAAGAGAGCAGACAGTTGCTGAATTAAAAGAGCTTGGATTTTCGATCGTCCCGTCAAAAGCAAATTTCCTTTTTATCACGCATCCAGAAATAAATGCTGAAACAATTTTTCAACAATTAAAAAGCATGGGCATTCTTGTCCGTTACTTTAACAAACCAAGAATCTCAAACTATTTAAGAGTCACTATCGGCACTGATGATGAAATGAAGCAGTTTTTAGATGGAGTTAAAACGATTTTACAAGGGAAATGAGGTATTGGGGTCTGACCCAATAGCTATCAAAAAAAGTCGAATTCCTTACTATGCTGAGGATTCGACTTTTTTTAAAGAGGGTTCTTAACAAATAGTATCTATCTTAGTGGAATCTTTCCCTTAACCTGCTTTAATGTTGCTACTATAAGAAAGCTAACAATCACTAATAAGAGCCATGAACTCACCTTTCCTAGATGAACGAGACTCCATGTATCGGTTTGGTTTGGATATTCCCAAGCTCCAAAGAACGTTGCGATATTTTCGGCTATCCATATAAAAAATCCGATGAGTACAAAAGAAAGGGCGAGTGGCATACGGTAACGAGTTCCATCAACCTCGTATGTAACCCATGATTGCCAAAAGACGATCATTACAAGTCCAGATAACCACCAACGAACGTCCATCCAATAATGGTGGGTGAAAAAATTCAAATAAATCGCAGCTGCAAGAGGTACAACTACCAAAAACGGTGGCCACTTAATGAGTTCAACCTTTAACCTCCTCCACGCCTGGCAAAGATAACTCGCTACACTTGCGTACATGAATCCGCTATACAAAGGCACTCCAAAAATTTTGAAATATCCTTCCTCTGGATAAGACCAGGAGCCCATATGTACCTTAAAAAGTTCAAGCGCAAGTCCAATAAGGTGGAACAAGGTAATCACTTTAAGTTCATCCCGTGTTTCAAGGCCAGAACGCACCATCCAGCCCTGCATCAGAAGGCAGATGAGAAGCAGCCAGTCATACCGTGGCAGGAATGGAAGTGGCATGATTTTTGTAAAAGCCAAAGAGGCAAAAATAACGACAGGAAACAAACATGATAGGGCCTGCTCCCAACCAAAACGAACGAGTTGTCTTAGTGCTCTCATGATTTATGCCTCCAAAGTTTTTTTCTCCATATCTGCCTGAATTGTATAGTAGCTAAATAGATTTAGGGTTAAGTGCATCGGTTCACCGCCGAATAACTTTCATTCCTTCTACATGTTAAATATTTAATCTTCGGCGTCTTCATCACTTCGGTATTCTAAAATATCTCCAGGTTGACATTCTAAAGCCTTGCAAATCGCCTCTAAAGTGGATAAACGAATCGCTTTTGCCTTTCCATTTTTTAATATAGAAAGATTAGCCATTGTTATTCCAACCCTCTCTGAAAGTTCTGTTACACTCATTTTCCTTTTCGCCAGCATCACATCAATATTGATTATAATCGCCATTGTTTTCACCTCAGACCGTTAAATCATTTTCGGATTTTATATCAATTGCCTCTTTTAACAGCATTTGAAGAACAGCAGCAAAGACGGCAATAACCGTTGAAGCGAAAATAATGACCAATCCGATTAAGATGATACCTGGAGCATCATCTCTCTCTGCCACAAGATAAAAGAGGGGCATGCCTACTACAAACAAACTACTGATAATGATTGCACAGTATTTTATTTTCTTTAAAGCCTTTACAGAAATTTGCGAGAACGCATTGTTCTTGTCAATATAGTGTAAAAGTTTAAAAGCCTGATACAGAGCAAAATAAAAAGGTATCGCCGCTGCATACAAATCGATAAAAACAAGATATTTTATAGAAGCAATATTTGGATACAATTCTGCTGCAAACTTTGCTATTTCCGGCACCAAAAAGATGCACAAAGCAAGAATTGGGATTCCAATAAGAATAACAGCTATTTTTAAAAAGAGTGTTGATCCTCGTTTCATAAAAAGCACCTCACTTAGTTATTTTCAATCTGAATTTAACATAATATTTATCGTTTTACAATAAAAAAATATTGAATATAGTTATATTATTGTTGTTATATAATGATTCTTTTTGATTTTAGACAAGAAAAAAAGCATTTCTCATTACGGGGAATGCTTGTTTAACTTTTATTTCTAATAATGGAAATTTAGTTTTTGATAATTTGTTAGAAAAAGCATTTTTTGAACAAATCTATAAAAAATATTTATAGGTTGTTTTATTTATTTCCTATTGTAATTACATTTCCGCGTGATAATATATAACATATATTTACCGATTTAATAATGAAGATACTTAAATAACACATTATTAATGAATATGTGTTAGAAAAAATGACACGAGCGAAAGCGGGTGGCTTATGGTTGAAATTCGAAATATAAGAACTTTTTATTATGCAGCGACGACATTGAATTTTTCGGAAGCAGCAAAGCAAATGAATTATACGCAACCGGCAGTTACCTTGCAAATAAAAAAATGGAAGAGGAGTTTGGTTGTGAACTTTTCAAACAGGTTGGTAAGTATAAAGAGTTAACCGAAAGTGGAGTGATTGTTTTTGAGGCTGCGAAAAAGATACTGAATATTCTTTCTTCAATGGAAGATGACCTGAAGCACTCGGGCAAAAATGAAACACATGTGTCGATAGCGTCAGACATTAACTTTTTAAAAAATCATTTATTAAAAAAACTCGAAGACATTTACTTAAATGATCAAGACATAACGGTTGAACTAAATGTTGTAGAGGATTCTACGGATATTCTTTTGGGTGTACAGAATAAGAAATACGATATAGGAGTGGTTCACGGGAAGTATGAAGAATGGAATATGAAATGTCTTGAAGTACAGAACGATTACCATGAAGTTCCTGTTGGAGATGCTTTAAAGATTGATGTAGAGGATTATATTTCTCTTCCATATGCTGTCGTTATCGTCAATCCCAACGCCCCTTCTGGTCATTATCTACCTGTTAAAGATATAGAGCGATTGGTTAAGAGTGATTTGAATCGCTTAGTGATTATCGATGAAGCGTATATTGATTACGGTGGTGTTTCAGTGGCGCCTCTGGTGAAAAAATACAATAATCTTTTAGTAGTACAAACTTTTTCGAAATCACGGAATTTAGCGGGTGCGAGAATTGGTTTTGTATTGGGAGATGCTTCGCTCATTCATGATTTGAACGGGGTTCGCGGAACGACGAATCCATTCATGATGAGTATGATTCAAGAAAAAATTGCTTGTGCATCATTAGATGATAATGAATATTTTTCAAATTGTGTGCAAGAGGTTATCGCAATTAGAAGCTACTTTACAAAAGAACTTCGCCGTATGGGTTATACAGTGCTGGACAGTTTGACAAACTTTGTGTTGATTCAGCCAAGATATATAACAGCGGAGGAGTTGTATGAAGGATTAAAGAAACAAAAGATTTTGACAAGATTTTATAAAATGCCACGTATTGAGCAGTATCTACGTATTTCAATCGGGACTAAGGAGGACATGGATAAAGTTCTCGCCGCAATACAACAAATAGATGTACATCAGTCAAAATGTATAAAGATTTAATGATTTTATCGAGTAAAAAAGGCGATTTTTGAAAAAGAAGATGACATTGGGTCAGACCCAATGTCATCAACTTAAGATTCCATAAAATGTTATTAGATTAAACTGTCATAAAATTGTTATATTAAAACTAACAAATTACTTGACTTTTTAGGTTCAACGTCAAATGTTGGGGTGAAGTAAATTTATCTTCATCCTTCATCCAACGTGCACACCCATTTTTTTATACCTATCCGTTATTATATGTCCACCATTAAACAAACGGAAACAGATCAAATCATTGAACTGAAACAGCGTGGAAAAAAACAAGGAGAAGTCATCCGTTTACGTGCCATTAAATTCACTTTGGATTCCGGTGAGGAAGAACTTCTCCTCACCAATATAGAAGAAAAGCTGGGAATAGACGATTTTAAGGTCCTTTATTTTAAACGTTGGGGAATTGAAACAAAATATGATGAGTTGAAAAATAAGGTTTATATCCAAAAATTCACTGGTGATACGGCTTTATCTATTAAACAGGATTTTTATGCTACCATGTTTCTCGCAAACATAGCCGCCCTTGTAAAACAAGAAGCAGATGAAATAATTTCCAAAGAACAGAATGGAAAAGAGTTGAAATATGAATATGCCGCCAATCAACGACTTTTAAAAGGAAAGCTGAAAGATAATTTTATTCAATTAATGTTAGAAAAAAGCGCCAGAAAGCGTAATAAGCTGTATAAAAAATACTGAATGAAATTCAAAGGAATAGAGTTCCTAAAAGACCAGGTAGGAGTTTTAACCGTGTGAAAGGATTACGAGCTAATAGAAATGGATTGATTCAAAAGTCCGCTTTTTAAAGGTTTAATTCATGAAAATAGGATGTCAAGGGAGGGTGAAAAATTACATTTCATACGCCCGGGCATCCTATTGCCTTTTTTATAATCCTATTTATGGGATACCCTTTATGTAAAAGAAATACCCCATTTGTTTGGAGAGGCGTCCGCTCCACTCCTACGGGATTAGCGAGAAAGACGAGACCCCACAGGAGCAAAACGAGGCCACTGAAAAAGTCCAATTTTTTATTAGGCAGTTGAAAGTTTTATTTAATCGAACTTTCAACTGCCTTTTTGTTTTATAATTATGATATTAAAAAGTATGTAGGTGGTATAAAAATGATTTCTAATCAAGAATCTTTCACGTTTAGTCCGTTCTAGCTATTTATGATTTCGTTGTCCCAAAAGATAATATGCTTCGCCAGATCAATGATTTAGTGGACTTTTCCTTTATTCTTGAAGAATTGAAAACAAAATATTGTCTGGATAACGGTCGTAATGCAGTGCCGCCGATTCGTATGTTCAAATATCTCTTGCTTAAATCGATTTATGATTTGTCAGATGTAGATGTAGTAGAACGTTCCAAATATGATATGTGATTTAAATATTTCCTCGATATGGCACCAGAAGAGGCCGTCATTGATCCAAGTTCCTTAACGAAATTTCGTAAGCTCCGTCTTCAAGATGTGGGTTTATTAGATATGCTTATCGGCAAAACAGTGGAGATTGCACTTGATAAAAAAATCATAAAGAGTAAAACCATTATTGTAGATTCTACTCATACAAAAGCACGTTATAACCAAAAGTCACCGAAAGAATTTTTACAAGAGAAATCTAAAAATGTTCGAAAAGCTGTCTACCAAATTGACGATTCAATGAAAGAAAAATTCCCACCAAAAACAACTTCTAATGAAGTAAATGAAGAATTGGATTATTGCCGTCAACTCCTTTCAGTTGTTGAATCAGAACCACAAATCGCTGCCATCCCTGCCGTGAAGGAGAAAGTAAATGTTTTAAAAGAAGTGGTAGAAGACTACACCGAACAATTGAGCTTTTCAGAGGATCCAGATGCACGTGTGGGGTATAAATCAGAGGATTCTTCTTTCTTTGGATATAAAACACATTACACGATGTGTGATGAACGAATTATAACTGCATCAGTTGTGACAACAGGAGAAAAAAGTGATGGAAAGTATCTTCCAGAGTTAACTGAAAAAAGCCAAAAAACAGGAATGAAAATTGAAACAATCATTGGGGATACTGCCTACTCGGAAAATGAAAATATTTGCTATACAAAAGAAGAGAAACTAGAACTTATTTCTAAATTACATCCACTTATTACAAATGGGAGACGGACAAAAGAAGAAGAATTTGAATTTAATAAAGATGCAGGGATGTATGTTTGTAAGGCAGGACACATGGCCATTCAAAAGAAAATAGATGAAAGAAAGGGGCAAGATAAAAACCCTAGAATCAAATATCTTTTTGATATTGAGAAATGTAAAGTTTGTCCTTTCCGAGAAGGATGTTATAAAGAAGGAGCGAAAAGTAAATCCTATTCTGTAACCATCAAATCAACGGAACATAAAGATCAAGAAGCATTTCATAATACAGAAAGATTTAAAAACCTAGCGAAAACCCGCTATAAAATTGAAGCGAAAAAAAGTGAACTTAAACACAGACACGGCTATGATACAGCATCATCCTCGGGTCTATTCGGCATGGAAATTCAAGGCGCTACAGCGATATTCGCCGTCAATCTCAAGCGGATTCTAAAACTCCTCCAAGAAAAAGAGGAAAAATAGACAAGGAAAAAGGCAACTTGCTGTCTAAATTTTGGAGACAAGTTGCCTTTTACTGCCACTACTACTTTTACTTATCTCGAGATTGAAAAAAGGGAATCATGAAGTAAAGTCATAAAAAGAATTGTTTCCAAATTCTAAGGGGAAATCATGATGTGATTATATGGTAATCCTTTGTAATTTTGAAATAAAATATTATAAAAATAAATCGCAATAAAGCCTGTTTTTGATTAATCTTTTATACATAAACTGAATCTTTTATTAACGGTAAATCAACTTTCCGAGTAATGTTTTGGTCAAACTTTATTTCAAAGCTACACTTAATATGAGGAGAAAGACACTTGTTTTATAGTAACAAAAACGGTCTATTTAGATACAAATCCCTAATGAGCATATATAAATCTTGGCAACCTCAAGTGGGAATACATCAACCTTTTTCTTCTTATTCACAAGTAAATCAACAAGGTGGCAAAATTAACAATGAGCTTTAACATAGCCCACCTTTTAAAAAATCATGTTAGAAAACCTTACAAAAATATACAAATATTACTATAAAAAAATTATAATTGCATTAAGGTTTTAAAACTTTCATATCGTATCATTTTTTCATTCTAAACTCATTTTTTATGAATTTGAGTGGCAAAGAGTTTCTAAAGGACTGTGTTTCTTTATTTATTTGCCCCTCCTGTCTTCTTAAAAGAAGACAGGAGGGGCTTTTGTTTTTACTTATTATGTACGAAAAGGAGGTATTTTAAATTGTTATGTTCATGCTGTGAAGAAAGTACTTTCATTATTTATAGAGAAAACAGTACATAAAAGAAATATTCTTCAGCCATTTAAGTGAAAAATATAAAATTCTATACGTTTTTGCTTACCAAGAATAATAAAGGAAATCTCAGTTTTATATCATTGGTAAAATACTCGGGCACAATGAAGGATTAGATGATAACCATCTTATACATCTTATCTAGTTTAACGGAATTATAAGAAAGGGCTGATTCAATTGAAAAGCGAGAAATTAAGTATTGGTCAATTAATTATTCTAGGGTTTCAGCATATGTGTGTGATGTATGGTGGTGCAATTGCAGTTCCATTAATTATTGCACCAGCAATTGACTTAACGCAAGAGCAACTCATCTATTTAGTATCCTTTGATTTATTTACTTGTGGAATTGCCACATTAATTCAAGTAATAGGAGGAAAAGGCGTAGGTATACAATTACCTGTAATGATGAGAATTTCTTTTACAGTCGTAGAATCAATTATTGCGATTGGACAAATTCATAGTATTCAAGGTGTATTTGGGGCTGTCATTGTTTCAGGCATTGTCGTCACTATATTAAGTCGCTTTTTCAGTAAGATTATTCCATACTTTCCTCCTGTAGTTACTGGATCAATTGTATTAATTATTGGTGCTTCATTAATGTCTGTAGCCATGAATTATGTTGCTGGCGGTGTAGGCTCAGAGGATTTTGGATCCTTAGAAAATTTAACATTAGCTATAGTGACTTTGTTCACCTTTCTCGTTTGCAATACATTATTAAAAGGCTTTTTACAGGTAATTTCCGTATTGATCTCTATGTTGGCAGGAACATTCATAGCTTATTTGGTTGGAAAAGTAAATTTATCAGCTGTTAGTGATGCAGAGTGGTTTGTGCCAATTACATCTTTTTATTTTGGAATGCCTACATTTGATCTTTCTTCTATCCTTATTATGAGTTTGATAGCTATTATTATTATGATTGAGAGTGTAGGGGTATTCACAGCATTAGGTGAGGTTTGTTATACAAAAATTGGAGAAGAACAAATAAAGAAGGGGGTACATGCAGAAGGGATAGCCGTTATTTTCAGTGGAATTTTTAATTCCTTTAACCATACTTCCTTTACTCAAAATGTTGGACTAGTTTCATTGACGAGGGTAACAAATCGATATGTAGTTGCTGTTGCAGGTATCATGTTAATCCTTATAGGTATTTTTCCTAAAATTGCAGCATTAGCGATCGTCATTCCTGCACCTGTTCTAGGTGTGCAATGATTCCTATGTTTGGCATGCTTATAACCGTTTCGATTCAAACCCTGTCAAAAGCAGATTTATTAAAAGCTTCAAACCAAATTATTGTGGCAGTTGGCTTAGGGATTAGTTTAGGTATTAATGCCATTCCTCATGCATTTGATGCTTTTCCTGAAACGATAAGACTTGTTTTAGGTAACGGAATCGTGATGGGTACTTTAACTCTATTATTTTTAAATATCATCTTGAATAAGAAAGAGAGAGTTGAACAAAAAATGAAAATGGCTGAACTCTCACATTATTAAAAAACGATCCATTAAAATGGTGAAAACAGTATTTTATATTAAATAGAAAAGGAAATTTATTGTTCTTTTAGATAAAGTAACATAAATAGAAGGTGATTTGATGAAAAAAACATTATTAATAAAAAATGCGAGAAACATTATAACAATGGATGATAATAAAAACCTTTATCCAGGTGGGAGTATTTATGTAGAAGGTCAAGAGATTAGGGCTATTGGAATAGATATTCCATATGAAACTGCTGATACAGTAATTGATGCAAGAGGAAAAATAATTTTTCCAGGCTTAATAAATACACATCATCATTTATATCAAACTTTTACACGAAATATCCCGAGAGCTCAAAATGTCGAATTGTTTGACTGGTTAATCACTCTTTATGATATATGGCGTCATATTACACCAGAGGATGTTTATTTAAGTGCTATGGTAGGATTAGGAGAATTATTAAAAAGTGGTTGTACAACAGCTTCAGATCATTTCTACGTATTTCCTAATTCGATAAGTGGAGAATTAATTGATGAAGAAATACATGCAGCAAATGATTTGGGCATACGTTTTTTCCCTACGCGAGGATCGATGAGTCTTGGTAGGTCAAATGGAGGTTTGCCACCAGATGAAGTCGTACAGGATGAAGAAACAATATTAAGAGATACTAGAAGAGTTATTGAGACCTATCATGATTCGAGTAAATTTTCAATGTTACGTGTTGGAGTTGCTCCTTGCTCACCATTCTCAGTTAGTAAAGACTTATTAAAAGAATCAGCAGCTCTCGCAAGAAGCTACGGTGTAAGGATGCATACGCATTTAGCGGAAACTGTGGATGAAGATCAATTTTGTATAGAAAAATTAGGGCTACGACCGTTAGAGTTGATGGAGGAAACTGGATGGGTAGGGAATGATGTTTGGTATGCACACGGCATTTGGTTTAATAATCATGAGATTATAAAAATTGGGCAATGTGGATGTGGAATAGCTCACTGTCCAAGTAGTAACATGAAATTATCGTCAGGAACATTCCCAATTGAGAAGATGTTAAAAGCAGGTGTCAAAGTGGGGTTAGGAGTCGACGGTTCCGCTTCAAACGATGCCTCTAGTATGCTTTTGGAGTTAAAGGTGCTGAACTTACTTCATAAACTACAACATGGATCGACTGCTTTAAGTGCAGAGGATTGTTTGTATGTAGCAACACGAGGCTCATCTCGGATTCTAGGCTGGGAAGACGGAATCGGCTCATTAGAAGTTGGGAAAGCAGCGGACTTATTTATGATTGATACTAATCGATTGGAATTTGCAGGTGCTTTATTTGATGATATTTCTTTACCTATATTAACTGGAACTTCACAAGTTGATACTACCATTGTCGGGGGAAAAGTAGTAGTGAAAGAAGGAAGGCTTGTAAATATTAATGAAGAACAATTGGCTATTAAAGCTCAGGTAGCAGCAACGAGAATGTTGGAGCTTGCTGAAAGACATACAAAAATAAACTATAGAAAAAGTCAACCTAGAAAATCATTAATATAAGTGTGAAAACACTGTTGCATAATATATGGTAGACTTAGGTAATCTCATATTTTTTGCGATATCCACCTACAAACCTAAAAGAATAAGAAGAATCTTTGTAAAAAAGTTTAACAAATGTTCGAATAATATGAAATTTAGAGAGGACTTCCTTACTTAAGAAATAAAAAACATTAATAATAAAAACAAATGATTGAGGGTAACAGTTATTTAAGATAGATTGTTTAATATTCATTGCCCTCACTCCTTCCGATCAGTAATAGATCAAAATTTTAAACGGTGAATAATAGTATGATAATACAAAAAAATCAGATTTATTAATCTTTTTTATCATTCTTTTTCGTTACTTTTATTTGGGGTACCGCAACATGCCCATCAAGCTAACGGTGAGAAACCCTAGCTACACCTTGATTTTTGTACTGTGACTAATGAGTTTTGGAAAAATAAACATGCCCAATAAACCTATGAAAATGTGATTTTTTCGCTAGGCAGCTTGTCTGTTATTCACCGTCGTTTCATAGACAACACCAAGAATATCGAAGACGGTCATTTTTTTGTAACGATGACATTTACGACCATTCTTTTTAAGCAATTGATAGAGGCGATGCAGAATCGCCAAGAGTTCATCTGTGTCAACTGCCGTTGCTTGGAACAGTAACGGAAAGTAATCCTTAATCATATAAATGGCTTTGTATTCGCTCAGTTCTTGCTTCTGCTTTTCGAGTAGAAACTGTCGCATTTGAAACATCGTAGAGGAACAGATGAGAATGCCAATGAGTTGGCCATACTAATGACATTCAAGACGTTCTTTTTTGATGTTTTCATCAATTTCAAAGAACGACTTCCATGTTTTAAACAAAATCTCTATTTGCCAACGTAGTGAATACAAGGCATGCACGAAGTTAGTCGGCACTTCTTCTGGCGATGTGTTCGTGATGATACATTCATGCCCATCAAACGCTTACTTTTATCCTTCATGACAATACCCTTTTTCTTTTCACGTATTGCTTGATTTTTCAAACGCGTTAGCGTTTGATCGTCGGTTAAACGATGAATAATGACACGCGTTGGCAGCTTTTGATTTTGCCCAATGTACGCCTCAGGAATTTCAATCGTTTCACCTGGTAGTAGTTCAGACATCATCTGGTCCATATCAAGCTGAATATATTCCGTATGTTTCTTCAGTGTGCCATTTTTGAAGTAATCGGGTTCGGGATTTTTGATATAAATGCGTGTATTCAGCTTCAACCGCGAGATATAGTAAGCCTTTTTATCGTGAATCGCTTGTAGATCACTTAAATCGAAGTAACCGAGATCTCGCAAACATAGGTCTCCTTTTTCAACGGTTTCAAGACAAATGGTACCGTATGTTTTATCATTGTTCTTTCCCGGCCCAAGCTGCACATTTAAAAATTGACTACTGAGTAAATCGTATTCAAGTTGAATCTTCACTCCCGCAGTATGACTACTTCCGCCTGAACCTTGATAGTCAGTGGCGAAGGTATCTGGTAACTGAAACACCGTCGCATCTAAAATACGAATCCGATTGAAAATAGACATCATGTGTGCAGAAAGCGATTGATTGGAACAGAGTTTTTTTGTGAGAAGAGAAGTAAAGACTTCTCGAAGAAATGCGACAGCTGCTGGATTAAAGCGTTGATTCAATCCTTCTGGGCTCATGAGCACGCCCGTCGAAGCCTCTAATCGACTACATAGTTGCGTAAGCGATGTGCTAGCGACTTCTTGTAGGACGATTGGAGATAGAAAACGTTGTAATTCTTGTGAGAATAGATATAGTTCTTCAGAAAGCGAGAGGTTCATAAAAAAACGTCATCCTTTTCAAGTATTTTACTGAAAGAATAACGTTTTTTTCATTTTGGGGGAAATTCGTTTCGTTAGCTTGATGGGCATGTGGGTCAGACCCCCAATAAAGACAAATTGCATGATTTTTCTTTATTGGGAGGACATTGTTACTTCTTTTGTTACAATATTTTTAGGTATAGTTAGTAAAAAGAAGAAGGATTTCAATATTTTGTGTAGCAGGTATGTAGTGTAAGTGAGTGTTGTTGTCCATTCAACATGACTTCCCTGCAATCGATAGTTTGATGCAATCAACTCCTCAGTAATTCTCCATTTTCATTTCCATCTCACTGCACATGAAGTATCTAATTTAATCATGGCTAAGCACTGTGACCACTGTCCGCGCTTATATTTGTAGAAGATGAAGAAAGTTGTAATAATAATTTTTTATTCTTTCACAAGTAGATCAATAGAGAGTGAAGTGTAGGCGGAATGAATCACATTACAAGTAAAATACCATTCTATATGTCTATGATGGTTTTGGCTGAAACCTGACAATCGTGATTCACTATGATTACGATGCTTCTTTTAAAGGGGGGGCATGTAAGAATATATTACACGAATTGTAAATCCTTTGTTTAAAATGTACAAAAATTCAAAAAATAAATAGATATATAAGCTGATGAATATTTAACTTCTATTTATTATCATTAATAACGTGATGATGTTAGAAAAAATAACTTAATATGTTATGCGTAAGGTGCTTTATTAAAATTTTGGAAAAATAAAAACGTTTTCGGGAGGAATGAGGAAAGAATGCTACACAATCGTTATTCTGGACATGCTTTTGAAAAAAGATTTTTACCAAGATTATCTACAAAAGAAGTAGAGGTTTTAGAAAAGGAAGATGTAGTAGTTGTCCTACCAGTTGGTGCTATCGAACAGCATGGTCCCCATTTACCTATTTATACAGATACTTTAATAGGGGAGGGACTTCTAGTTCAAGCATTAGAGATGCTTCCAGAAGAGGAAAATATCTGGGTGCTTCCGCCTCTTGCATATGGAAAAAGCACAGAGCATTTAGGAATGCCAGGTACGATTACATTGTCTGCTTCCACATTGCAAGCGGTTATTACTGATATTGCGAAGAGTGTGCAGCAAAGTGGTTTTAAGAAATTGTTGCTTTTTAATACACACGGTGGCAATCACGATTTATTAAATATGATTTCAAGAGATATTCGGATTGAAACAGGGTTAACGGTTTTTCGTTTAAATCCTGACTACTCCGTTATTGATTCACTTATTTCTGAAAAAGAGCAAAAATTTGGCATACATGCAGGGGAAGTAGAAACTTCCATGATTTTGGCATTAAAAGAATCTTGGGTAAATATGGATTTAAGTCCGACTGAATTTGTACACTTGCCGGAGGATACAAAGCATCTATATTTAAAAGGGTCAAGCTATTTTGCCTGGGTAATGAATGATATTTCCAATACAGGTGTAGCAGGAGATGCAGCAAGCGCTACAATTGAAAAAGGAAGGAAAATCAATGCTCTTGTTAGTCAGCAAGTAGCTAGTGCATTAAAAGAAATGATTCGGTTTAACATTTCAACCGTTAAAAGTACTTTGCAACTATTTTAAATGCTCTTTTAAACGATAATGTTGTTTTTGGGAAGGGAATTTACGAGACTCCTGCTTAAAAAACGGGCTGGCAAGACCTCAGCTCAGACGGGTACGAGCGAGGAGGCTTGCCGGTTCGTCCGCAGAAAGCGAGTAGATTCCCCTGACCATTCAAAAATCAACAATGAAATTTAACAGAGACATTTTAAAAAGGAGGAGAATTCATTGAAACCAAGTTCAAACCTTTCCGTGTTAGACGTCGAACAGATAAGTAATAGGAATATTGTTCATTTGAAAAATGTCAATAAAGTGTATTTAAATGGAAAAACAGCTGTGCAAAATGTTAACTTAAATATTCAGCAAGGAGAGTTTGTATCATTTGTTGGTCCTTCAGGATGTGGAAAGTCCACGATTTTTAAAATGATTTCAGGATTAATTGAGCATACAGAAGGAGAGCTACAAATTTTGGGGACAAGCCCACGTCTTGCGCAAAAGGAAAGTACCGATGTTTCCTTTGTTTTTCAAGATGCAACCTTGCTTCCTTGGAGAAATGTGATGGATAATGTGATGCTTCCGTTAGAATTTCGTCCCATTCCGAAAGCGGAAAAGCGTGAAATGGCTGAAAAAGTATTAAAAATGGTAGGACTCGAAGATTACAGGAAAGCACTTCCAAGAGAACTGTCCGGTGGAATGAAAATGAGGGTTTCGATAGCAAGAGCTCTGATTGCTAAACCAAAATTATTACTAATGGATGAGCCTTTTGGTGCGCTAGATGAAATTACGAGACAAAAATTACAAGCAGAATTATTAAAAATTTGGGAGCAAGAAAAAATGACTGTTTTATTTATTACCCATAATGTATTTGAAGCGGTTTATTTATCTACAAAAATAGCAGTAATGACACCTAGTCCTGGAAAAGTAGAAAATATGGTAGCTGTAGATCTTCCTTTTCCAAGGGAAGCAGAACTAAGAACAGATCATAAGTTTAGTGATATTGCAGCAAAAGTTTCGCATTATTTAAAATTTTAGGTGGTGGTGGTTAAATATGTGGCTGGAAAAATTAATGGAATTAATGGGAGAAGATAAAGTAATTGTCAGTCAAAATGTAAAGGAACGTTTATCAAAAGACTATTATTGGTATTCACCAGTTCTTTATGAAGAGTTAAAAGAAAAGATTGCTGATTGCATTATGAAGCCAACGACTATGGATGAAGTGAAAGAAATTGTAGCTTTTGCGGTAGATCATAAAGTTCCGGTCACTATTCGTGGAGCAGGTACAGGGAACTATGGACAAGCTATCCCTCTTAAAGGCGGAATTGTACTTGACTTAACGATGCTAAACCGTTTATTGGAGGTTACTGATCAAACAGTTCGTGTACAAGCCGGAATGAAGCTAGGTGTGTTAGAAAAGAATCTGCGTGCACAAGGAAAAGAATTGCGGATTTTTCCTAGTACATTTATGACTGCAACAGTTGGAGGATTTCTTTGTGGGGGATCCGGAGGTATCGGCTCCATAAGATGGGGCAATTTATGGGATCAAAACATTTTAGGTGTAACGGTAATGACCGTTGAAGAAGAACCGCAAATATTTGATGTAGCTGGAGAAGAAATAGAACAATATATACATAACTATGGTACAACTGGCATCGTATTGGAAGCAGTTTTGCCAATAGAGAATCGAACAGAATGGGAACAGCATATTGTGTCATTTCATACTTTTAAGGAAGCAATTAAATTTGCAGACGAGTTAGCACATATAGAAGAAGCAACGAAACGTCTTGTATCTGTATGTGAATGGCCAATTCCAACTCATTTTCAAGGTTTAAAAGAATATTTACAGCCCAATAAGTCGATTGTCATGTTGGAATTAGAAGAAAAATCAAGGGAATTACTGAAGCAATTGATACAGAAATATGCTGGGACAATTGATTTTACAATTCCTGCTAGTAAATATCATAGAGGGTTGAAAGTATCTGATTTTACGTGGAATCATGCGACATTATGGGCGCATAAACATGGTGAAAACATGACTTATTTACAAGCACGCTTTAAAGTAGATCAAATTTTTGAACAAATGGATGCGATACGCGAGAAATATGGGAATGAAGTACAATTTCATTTTGAATATATAAAGATAAAAGGTGAAATTACGCCAGCTTCCTTACCTGTATTAATTTATCAGTCAAAAGAAAGATTATATGAAATAATTGATTACTTCAGAAGTGTTGGAGTAGAAATAAACGATCCCCATACTTATTTGCTAGGCTTTGGTGGATATAATTTAAGAATGGAAGAAATTTTGCAGAAGAAAAAAGAAAATGATCCTTATGATTTGTTAAACCCAGGGAAAATTCCGGTAAAACAGGAAACAGAGGCTTATTAAAAAAAAGGAGGGAGCTAAATGGAACAAGCCCGACAAGGATTGACGAAATTTCAAGCTGTTAAAATTAAAAGTAATAAAAATTCACTGGAAATTTTAAATGTTTGGACACCACCTGTTCTTGTGTTTATTTTGTTTATGTTTATTTGGCAATATGGTACGGTGTGGTTTCAAATCCCACCATATTTGCTTCCAAAACCAACCGATATTTTAACAGCAGCAATAGAAAATGGCGAGAATTTAAGAAATGCGGTTTTTAGAACAATCTCCGAATCTATCATTGGTTTTCTTTTAAGTGTTATTGGTGGAATTGTTGGTGCGATTTTAATGGCTAGCTCCAAAATTTTAGAAAGAAGCTTATATCCGTATGCTATTCTACTGCAAACAATTCCGATTGTTGCAATAGCACCCATCATCGTTATTTGGTTCGGATCCGGTGCAAATGCAATTGTTATTATTGCATTTACAATTGGGTTTTTCCCGATGCTTTCCAATACATTGGTTGGCTTGAATGCCACTGATAGAGGGATGATTAATCTTTTACATTTATATCAAGCTTCCAATTGGAAAATTATGTGGAAGGTCCGTATACCCTTTGCCCTTCCCTATATAATGGCAGGTTTGAAAATATCCTGTACGCTAGCGGTTGTTGGTGCTATCGTTGGGGAATATATTGCAGGAATAGGCGGAGGAGATGGGGGCTTAGGCTATGCCATAACTGTTGCTTCTACTAAAATGGAAACACCCTTTTTATTTGCTTGTGGGATTTCTGCTAGTATTTTAGGTATATTGTTTTTCCTAGTAGTAAATTTGTTTTCGAAATGGGTGCTTGGATCTTGGCATGAATCAGAAATGAAACGTGATAATTAAAAGATGAAGGTATTTTTAAGTAGAGAAATAGAAAAGACGCATTAATTCGAAAATTACCAAAAAAGTTTGGGGGAAAAGCTGATGGATAGATGGAAAGCGGGAAAACGAATTGGGATGGTATTAATAGCTTCTGCGATACTGATGCTTGCAGCTTGCGGAAATAGTGATAAGACAAGTGGAACAAAGACCAGCGACGGATTGGAAAAAGCAAAGTTAGTTACAAACTGGTTTGCTCAGCCGGAGCATGGGGGAAATTATGCAGCGTTGAAAAAAGGCTTTTATAAAGAAGAAGGAATTGATATGACGGTAGAGCCAGGAGGCCCGCAAATATCTTCCACTCAAATTGTAGCATCTGGAAAAGCGGAGTTTGGCTATACGCAAGCGGAAGATATTTTAATTGCTAGAGAGAAAGGAATACCATTAGTTGCAATCGGTGCGATCTTCCAAAAAAGCCCACAAGTTCTTATTTCTCATAAAGGAGCTGTAAAAGATTTTTCAGATTTAGCAGGAAAAACGGTTTATACTGCTCCAGGAAGCGGCTATTGGGAATATATTAAGAAAAAGTATCATTTAAATGTAAAAGATATGGCATATACAGGTTCTTTATCTACATTTATTGATAACAAAAATTCGGTGACACAAGGATATGCAACTTCTGAACCTTTTGTATTGGATCAAAAAGGTGTGAAAACAAATTACCTATATATTCATGATTCTGGTTTTGAAACATATGCGAACGTTATATTTACGACAGAAGATGTTTTAAAAAACAACCCCAAGCTTGTGGAATCCTTTATGAAAGCGACTGTTAAAGGATGGAATTATTATCGTGATAATTCGGATGAAATTAATCCATTTTTAAAAGAAAAAAATCCAGATTTATCCTTAGATGTAATGGAATATGGAGCAAAAACCGAAAAAGACTTAATCTTCGGCGGTGATGCAAAAGAACATGGATTTGGATATATGTCTAAAGAACGTTGGACAAAACTTCAAGAGGAACTAATAGATTTAGGAATCATTAAAAAGAAGGAAGATGTGTCAAAACTATATACAACTAAATATCTAGGGGAATAATTATGGAAGAAATCCAATTATATAATGTTAGCGTTCCGATATTAGACAGTCAACATTTCTATACACTCACCATCCAGGATGGAGTTTTTTCTAAAGTAAAGAAACAAGGGGAAAAAAGGATATTAAATATCCCGAAATTTTCTAAAGGCTTTACGATGGATTGGAAGAGTCAAAAAAAGGTAGATTTGGAGGGGAGGGTAATTCTACCCTCTTTTGTTGATATCCATACCCATTTAGATAAAGCGTTTTCTCTCAAAATGGTTCCTAATAAATCAGGGACCTTGCAAGAGGCTATTTTAAACTATAGTCAAAAAGCTGCTGCTTTTACTTATGAAGAAATAAAAAATAGAGTGATAAAATCAGCGCTTCAATCCTTATCCTATGGAACTACTCGTATTCGTACACATGTGAATTTTGAATTGGATGTTTCGCCGAAGGTTGCGTTGAGCAATTTACAGGCAGTTCTCGAAGCGAAAGAATTGATGAAACCATTTATTGACTTGCAAATTGTCCCAATGTTTTCAGAGATTTCATCCAAAAGCCGAGAGGACCTAGAAATTATCGAGGAAGCAATATCTTACGGGATTGATGGTATTGGCGGTGCACCTCATTTGTCGCCAAAGGCAAAAGAAGATATTGACTATTTATTCCAACTTGCTGTAAAGCACCATAAATTTATTGATTTGCATGTGGATGAACAGGATAATCCTAATGTTTGTACAATTGAACAGATAATTCAAAATACAAAAAGATGGGATTTTCAAGGAAGAGTAATGACAGGACATTTGTGTTCTTTAGCGGCAATGGAAGAGATGAAAGCATTTAAAATAATAGAAGATATGGCAATTCAGCAAATCGGTGCAGCTACATTGCCTGGAGCAAATATGTATTTGCAGGGAAGAGGGGATAAAGGGCTAATTCGCAGAGGAATTACAAGGGTGCAAGAGATGCTTCAACGAGGTGTTATGCTTGCAACAGCCTCCGATAATGTCAATGATCCTTTTCATCCATTTGGGAGAGGCGATTTGCTGCAGATTGGACTTTTGACTGCATATACCGCTCACTTAGCAAGTGAAAAAGAGCTCTTAGCCGTTTTGAAAATGATGACAAGTACACCGGCATTTTTATTTAATGAGCAAAGATACGGAATAAAGGAAGGAAATGCAGCTAGCTTTGTACTTTTTGACGCAAAAGATATGTATGATCTTTTTGCAAATCTGTCTCCTACTCGCATGGTTTTTCATAATGGTGAATGGATAAGCTGCTTGTTTTCTGATCATAGGTTTGAAAATGAACGTTTACACCATTTGTCAAGTGTAATAGGGAAAGACTAGGTTTTTGCTTGAGAACAGATATTTTTCAGAAAGGTTCGGTGTAATATATGTTTGAGAAAGTAATAAAAAATGCTCAGCTGCCATTTCAAAAGGATCTTTTGAATATCGGTATTATAGATGGTGTCATTGCATCTATTTCAACAGAGAAGCTTATTGGAAAGGAAGAATTTGATTTAGCGGGAAATTTACTCGTGCCTCCTTTCATAGAAATGCATACACATTTAGATACAGTGCTGACAGCAGGGGAGTCAACTTCTAATAATAGTGGAACCTTAAGTGAAGCAATTGAAATTTGGTCAAAGCGAAAGCAATCTTTAAGAGAGGATGATGTCAAAAAAAGAGCCGTTGCGGCTATAAAAATGCTTATGGAATATGGTGTATTGCATATTAGAGCTGCTGTTGATATTTCTGATCCCAATTTAACGGCATTAACTGCACTATTGGATTTGAAAAAACAACTTCAGCCTTTTGTTGATTTGCAAGTCATTGCCTTTCCTCAAGATGGGTTGATTTCCTGTTCTGCTAATAGAGAAAGACTTATCGAAGCAGTAAAAAGAGGCGCTGATGCTGTAAGTGCTGTTCCGCATCTAGAGTATACAAGAGAGGATGGAGTAAAATCTTTAGAATTTGCATTTTCAGTGGCAAAGGAATATGGGAAGGACGTACATATTTTCTGTGACGAGATGGATGATGAACATTCTCGTTTTTTAGAAGTAGTGGCAAGTATAACGATAAAAGAGCAGATGGAGGGAAGAGTTGCAGCAAGCCATGCAAATGCCCTGCTTTATTATTCAGATGCGTATGCGCAAAAAGTTATGTCACTAGTGAAAAAGGCAAAGCTTACTATTGTAAGCTGCCCTTTGATTAATAGTACTATGCAAGCAAGAATGGATGCCCATCCGAAGGGAAGAGGTATTACAAGAATTAAAGAGTTAACAGAAGAAGGAATAAATGTCTGCATCGCCCATGATGACATACAAACGCCTTTTTATCCTTTTGGAAATGGGAATATACTACAGGCAGCCCATATGGCGATTCATTTAGCCCATATGACAGGAAGTGAAGAATTAACTCATATCTATCATATGATAACGTCTAATGGCGCGGATGCATTTTCTATTAAAGAGACATATGGAATAAAAATAGGATTACCAGCTACATTCGTTTCCTTCCCTGTAAAGAATATTAGGGATCTTTTCTTTCGTCAGCCTAAATGCAGATATGTATTTAAGAACGGGGAAGTTCTGATCGAAACAGAGCCTGAAAAAACAAAATGGACACAATCAATGATATAAAGAAAAAAGAAGTGATGAAAAATATTAAACAAAAATTAAAGAAGGGGAAATAAAAAGTTTGTATCAAAGGCAAGTAGAAAGTGGCCGAATTAAAATGGAGCAGCAGATTGACTTTTGGAATTCGCAGTATCAGTGGAAGTGGATAAATATGTGGTGACTTGTGTTCGTTTAAGCACGGAGAATAAAGGTTTTTCCAAATTTAGATGGAAACGATAGCATAAAGAAAGCTATTAAGTGCATAATTATTAAGTTTATTTTAAGTGAAATTATCAGGAGGCTTTATTTTATGACATCACAGAATAAACCATCACCATTACCACAAGCTGCACCACAGGCAGTACAGCAAGCTCAACAAGCAGTCGAACAAGCATCAAGACAGCAGCAAAAGCAGCAAGGACAACAGGCAATAGGTCAAGCAAGAAATGCAGCAGGCACAGTAGGCAGTACAACATGCCCAAAAGCAGCTGTAAAGCGTCCAAACTTCGGAACTTCAAGAATTGCAGCAGGATGTTCAGCAGGCACAACAGAAATTGCAGCAAGCACAGGATTTCGTAATGGATTTTCAGAATCATGAGCAATAGTGAAAAGAAGATTAGGAAAGGAGCTGACAATGGATCTTGTTGGCTTCTTTAAACTTTAGGTCACAGTGATGCCCCCGAAGTACCTCGAGATTTGTCGAAGATTGATAGGTTAGAAGTGCAACTGCTAGTTTATTAAGCTTCCTTCTTTTCTATATTCATTTTTTTGTGATGACCTAATTAATACTTCACGCACATTTAAAAATCAAGGATTCAAATATTTATTTCCAACGTACACTAATGGAAAATTTACTACGTCTTATTAAGATAAAAAATCCCGAGATAATTATTTATCTCGGGATTTTTTATCTAGTGTATATCTTAAGGCTTCATCTACTAAAAAGAATACACACGAAATTCCTATAGAATAAAAAGTTAGAAACCATAAAAATAAAACTGGTGCTATCCCCAATATCAAATGGAATGCAAAGGCAAAAAATAATCTTGCTTCTTTAAATTTTTTTGTAATAATTTCTACTAATAAAGAGCCAGGTAGACCGTATAATATAACAGCAAGACCTACATACAACATAGAAATTAAAATATTACTAAAAAAATCACTTTCATCAGCCAAAAAAGAACTTGGAGGTGTAAAAATTGCAATAAAAAAGGTGGAAATAACAAATGTAATACATGTTGTTAAAATCTTTCTTTTTATCATATAACAATCTTTTTGGAAATAGTGAATCACAATTAAGTATAATATATAACTCTACGTCACATTACGATCCGAAGTTTGTGTTTTGCGACGATGATAGAGTAAAAGAATTTTTGGGTAAACTTTCGGAGCCTCGCTGTGGGAATACTTTAAAGCATTAGGGGCCCACTGCCTGTTAAGATTTTGTAAAAATAATAAGTAAAAATTATGAAGTTTGTAAAAAATACCAATTATTGGGTGACGAATAGTTAGAAAAATGTAAAATGGTTATGAACACGACTATATGTCTAGATTGGTAAATAAAAAGTTAATAATCTCTTTCATCGTGGATAGACAAATCAAAAATAGGTGGAAAAGATTTAGCCCTTATTTTTGACGAAAGCAAGAATAGAACGGTGTACATAGTAAACGAATGGATAAATTTTGGTAAAAGAAATTGGAGAAGTAATAGAAAATGAACGAAGTAAATAATATATTGAATAAAATAGTATGTTTTCTTGAAAAATATTACTTTATATTTTTTTCTATCATTTTATTGGTTGCCAGCATCAATCTATTTTTCCATTTAAATATTGCTCCTATCAAGGATTGGGATGAATCTAGGCATGGTATTAGCGCTTATGAAATGCTCCAAACAGGAAATTATATCGTAAATACCTTTAGATATGAGCCAGATTATTGGAGTCTAAAGCCGCCTATCAACTTTTGGTCCATTATGCTAGGCTACAAAATAGTTGGATTTAACCCTTTGGGACTGCGGCTGGAATCCGCAATTAGTGCTCTTTTATTAATAATCGTTATATCGCTTTTTGTAAAATACAAGCATGGAGGCCTGGCTTCCTTCGTTACAGCTGCTGTTCTTATGACCAGCAAACCGTTTATTCTTGAACATTCATCGAGAACAGGAGATGCCGATTCCCTGTTTAATCTATTTTTTGCTTCTTCCATCATCTGTTTACTCTTGATAGAAAAGAATGGTAAGTGGCTTTATTTATCTGGATTTCTGTTCTCCCTCGCTTTTCTTACAAAAAGCTGGCATGCTGGCAGTATAGCTATTATTGTAGGAATGTACTTACTATTTACAAAAAACATTTTAAAATGGAACATTAAAACCTGGTTTATATTTTTATTTTCTATTTTTTTCCGATCTTAACTTGGGTTATTATTAGATACCACTATGATGGTGTAAGATTTTTTAAAACGATAGTTGAATATGATCTGTTAAGACGGTCTTCAGAGTCGCTTGAAGGTCATACAGGTGATATTTGGTATTATGTTAATATATTTCAAGTAGAGTATTTCTTTTGGCTTCTATTGCTAGTTGCAGGATTCTTCTTTTTTTTTAGTTTGAGTTCCCATAATAAGTTAGAAAGAGCAGATAAAGAATATACTTTTGGTATTCTTTTATGGGTTATCATTCCATTTTCTGTTTTTACCATTGCTGAAACAAAGCTAAGATGGTATATACTGCCTCTTTATCCTGTAATGGCGTTGTTGATAGGTATATTTGTTAGTAAAATAATAAAAACGAGCAAAAATGGTTTTTTAAACATTATGGTCGTGTTTATGATTATTTTTACCTTTTGTAAATATGAAATGGAAATTCTACATAACATACGAAATATGCGCTTACCCGATGTCCAAGAGGTACTAAAAGAGTTAGAATCTAAAGAAAAATATTATGGGTATGATATATATATTTATGAAAATGGTTGGTCTCAAAGTAAAATCTTGGCGGCAGAATTATTTGGAGACCTTCACGTAAAGAATGGTAATTACAAAGAATTTATAACAAGACAAGATGCGCTGCTGCTGCTCCCGAAAAACAAAGAAACTACTGAATTAATAAAAACAAAAAAATTAACAATAGTTGTGGAGGGTCCTAAAGATTATATAGTGGGTCGATAAATTAGTTTAGCCTGGCTCCTGTCGCTTTAAAGCGTCGGGGGCCAGGCACCTTGTTATTATCTCGTTATTATTTCTTTTTCCTAAAATAAAAAGCAGTAATCACTAAATAAATTACGAGTGTAATCAAGGTGATGATTATTTTTGTTGTCATAATAACCCCAACCAAAATAGCCAATAGGAAAATAATGGCGATAAGTGTCGTGATTGGAAATCTCCCTTTTTCACTACTATTCTGCTTCATCCTTGATTTAAAATGGGCCGAAGCAATAATTAACCAAATGAAAAGAACGGTGTAGCCTAATGAACCATTAAGTAATTAAATGTATTTTCCCCTGCGATAATAGAAATAAGTACACCGATATAAAGGGAAGAAGTACATAGTAAAATGGCATAGGTTGGTACTTTTCTTATTGATAATTTGCTGAATATCTTTGCAATGCTGCCATCAGTTACTTGTGTATAAATAACGCGAGATGATGCATATAATCCAGAATTCATAGATGAAATCAGTGCTAATAAAATAACACCATTCATCATATCAGCTGCGTAAGGGATGCCTAATAAATCAAAAACCGTAACAAAAGGGCTTTCTGCTGCCTTATTTACCTGATTCCAAGGAATAAGGCTGACAATGATAAAGAATGGCAGTAGATAGAAAGCGACGATGCGTGTTAGTGTACCGCGGGCAGCTTTTGGTATGACCTTTTCCGGGTTTTTCGTTTCTCCTAATGTCACGCCAATTAATTCTGTTCCGCCATAAGAATAAATAACGACTAACATAGCTGTAACTAAACCGCCTACACTAACGGGGCAGTTTAGTAAAATAAGGAACTTTATACATAGATGTTCGTAGTATTTATATGTAGATAGATTCGGAGGGACATATATGTTTAAAATTAAACCCCAATGTTCTTATTGTGATAAAGAAATAAAAGGGAATGAAGTCATTTTTGTTAAAATGCGGTATCCAGAGAGAAAAGGAATGACCGAGATAAAGGCCTTTATACAATATGAAGGGCAATTAATTTGTGAAGAATGCTTTAATAAGAAATCTACCTAACAAACATTCTTCTTATTGTAGTAAAGGAGCAGGTTAGTTCAATATATTTAAAAGTAAAGAATAAAGAAAGTAGTCCATAGGACTACTTCTTTATTTACCAATATTAAACCAACCTGGCATTGCTTGAATAACATTCCATAGTTTTTCTGGAATATTAAGCTGGTCTAGTTTCGTAACATTCAACTCAGAAGCGATCTCGGCTTCACGTCCATTTGCGACCTTTTCAACCCAATCAGGGTTCATAATTAACGAATGCCCAATGGCGACTAACGGCAATCCTAATTCCATAGTTTTAAGAGCATCATCTGGTGTTACTATCGAACCAGCAGCCAACACAGGTACCTTACCGTTTGCTTTTTCAAGAATCAATTCAAGCCGTGTTTTTTCATCTTGACTATCTACTGGTTTTGAAGACACATTATCTAATGAAGCATGTATATAATCTAAATCCTGTTCAACAAGGAAATTAATTAATTCATACGTGTCTTTCATACGTAATCCGTCCTCTTTGGAGGATTCTTCAGGTGAAAATCGGTATCCTAAAATGAATGGTTTTGTAGCATGTTTTTCAATTACGTTTTTAATTTCTTCAATAATCGCCAATGGAAAATGCAAACGATTTTCAAGTGATCCTCCCCATTGGTCCGTCCGCTGGTTGGTAGCTGGTGACCAGAAATTTTGAATTAAAAATCCATGAGCCCCATGAATTTCAACGCCATCAAATCCAGCTTCAATCGCTCTTTTTGTTGTGTCGCCAAAAGCACGTATAATCGACAAGATCTCCTCATGTGAAAGTTCTCTTGTTTCTGAAGTTGAACCTAAATTAGTAACTTCGGGTTGCAATGCACTCGCACTAACTGCATCCAATCCAGGTAGGGCTTTATTACCTGCATGAAAAATCTGAAGTACCGCAGGTGAGCCTTCACTTTTCGCTGCATCAGCTAATTTTCGTAAACTTGGAGTAAATTCATCATTGTATCCAGCAAATTCATTCGTAAAACCTTGCCCATTAGGAGTAACATGAGTACACCCTGTAATGACGAGTCCTACTCCATTCACTCTTTGTTTGTAATACTTTACTTCCTCATCCGAAATGGTAAGATCGTCATTACTTGACCAGGTTGTCATAGGTGCCATAACGATTCTATTCTTAATTGTTATTCCACTTCTGAATGTGAAGGATTCAAATAACCTACTGTATTTTTGATTCATTTCTTTAACCTCTCTATCGAATATTCTTCTAATGTTGAGTTAATCTGACTGAGCCGTTACAACTATCCCTATTAGAAGTTCTACTTTAGTGTAATTGGTTAACGCAAGGGTAAGTCAAGTGTTAATTTTTATATGATTATATAAAGGATTTTTGTTTTTATTTCTCCTTTATGATATATTTTTAGTTACAGTAACTGTAACTAAAGGTGGGATAAGTAATGTTGTATTCAATGAAATATGTAGTGGAGAACTTAAATATATCTGCAAAGACACTTAGATTTTATGAAGAGCAAGGGATACTGCCAAATGTAACTCGTGATGAAAAAGGTCGTAGAGTTTATAGCGAACAACATATCGATTGGATTTCTTTTATTCGTTGTCTTAGAGAGACAGGAATGCCTCTTTCTAAAATAAAAGAATATAAGGAACTTTATGAAGTAGGAAATCATACCTTCTTGCAAAGAGAAGAAATGTTGATACAGCATAAATTGGAAGTGCAGAAGAAAATTGAAGAAAGTTTAAAACACTTGGAAGAAATAAACTATAAAATAGCCATGTATGAACTTCAGAAAGAAGAGGTTAGGAAAAATCCTAATTATAACTTTAAATGTCATGGTCTGGAAAATAAGATTGTGAATTAATGTACTTACGCTAACGGGGGCGTTTGTTCAAGAAGTAACCAAAAAAGGACCTAACGGTCCTTTTTAAATATATTACTAAATCTATTTTCCATTTTAGAAAGGCTTGTATTTTTTTCAGCCGTATTAGATTCTTCCGGTTCAAAAAGGGTTTCCAAATTTTCCAAGCTTGTATGTTTCTTGTTCTTGTGATCAAACTGAATCAAATTAACTTTCACCTGGTTTTGTGACTGAAGATGAGAAAAGGCACTTGAAACCATTTGCTGATTGTACAATTGTTCATAATGTTTTACTTTTTCCTGCAATTGTCGGATCTCTTCGTTTTTCTTTTTTAGTTCCTCGACGTCATCTTTTCTCCGATTGAGTCCTCTTTTAAGCTCTTAGCCTCTTTATAAAGCTCAATGAAAGTTGGGTGTTATCGTATTTGGCATCATTGCTTCTGTATTAGGAATTGCCTAAGTTTTGGATTAGGAGGCAGGGACGAGAAGTTTCTGTCTTCATTCTTCTGTACAACTCAGATTGTTTAGGAATATAAGTCTTTTATTTAACAATTGGAGGAAATCATGACCATCAAGATGAATAAAGAAAAACGAATCTTTCATTTACAAACCAATAATACTAGTTATCTTCTGCAAGCGAACGAACAAGGGCATCTTCTCCATCTATATTGGGGAGAAAGACTGGAAACTACCTTCTTGGATTATTATGTGTCTGAGATTCAACGTGCCAGTTACATAGCGGACGCGGATGGGATTCCTGAATATAAACTGGAACGTTTGCCAGTTGAATACCCATCTTTCGGGAACCCAGATTTACGAAGTCCAAGCATGACTTTGAAACATAGGGACGGAGCACGTATTAGTGATTTTCGCTATGTAGATTATGAGGAAATGAAAGGGCATGTGGCGATTTCTGGACAGCCTTGTTTAACCGATGAGAAAGCAGAAACCTTAGTAATTACCTTAATTGATGCCTATCAAAAGCTTACTATGAGACAATATTACACTGTCTTTGTAGAAAGCGATGTGATTACACGAAAAGTCGAGTTAGTAAATGAGGGCAGTAAAACGGTTCTTATTCAGCAATTGAATTCTGCGTGCGTGGAACTTCCACACATGAATTATGACCTTGTGCACTTAAGTGGAAAATGGGCGCGTGAACGCCATTTGCATCGCACCCCATTAACGCAAAATCGTCAAACTGTAGCGACTCGCCGTGGTCAAAGCAGTCATGAACATGATCCATTTATCGCGCTTGTTACTCCAAAAACAACGGAAACAACTGGGGAAGTATATGCGATGAGTTTGGTTTATAGTGGCGACTTTGCAGCAACCGTAGATGTCGATATGCAAGAAGCAGCGCGCCTTCAAATTGGCTTGAATCCGGAACAATTCGAGTGGAACCTAAAAGCAGAGCAAAGCTTTGTCACACCTGAAGCTGTACTTGTTTACACGAACGGTGGACTTGGGAAGATGGGACAAATCTTCCAGAATGCTGCGCAAAAGCATGTAGTACGAGGGAATTTTCAATACAAGGAACGTCCGGTCTTAATTAACAGTTGGGAAGCTTTCTATTTTGGATTAAAGGAACAAGAGCTGCTTGAATTTGCTAAAGAGGCAAAAGATTTAGGTGTTGAGCTTTTCGTTTTAGATGATGGCTGGTTTGGTAAACGGGATGATGATTCCTCTTCGCTTGGGGATTGGTTTGTCGATAAACGAAAATTCCCGAATGGTCTACGTCCATTCCGTGATCAAATCAAAGGGTTGGGCTTACAGTTTGGGTTATGGGTAGAGCCGGAAATGATTTCTCCAGATAGTGAATTATTCCGTGTGCATCCAGATTGGGCACTTGAGGTGAAAGGACGCCTTCGCTCGCTCTCACGGAAGCAATATGTGCTTGACTTAACAAATCCTGAAGTACGCGACTATCTTATAAACACATTTATCAATTTGTTTAAAGAAGTGGGCGTAGATTATGTGAAATGGGACTTCAACCGCAGCCTAACAGAAGTGGGTTCAAACTACTTGCCGGAAGAGCAGCAAGGAGAAGTCTATCACCGTTACATGCTAGGTCTTTACGAAATAGTGGAGAAGATTACCTCAGCCTTTCCAGATGTCTTATTTGAAAATTGCGCAGGTGGTGGTCGCTTCGATCTTGGAATGACGTATTACATGCCGCAAACCTGGACGAGTGATGATACGGATGCGATTGAGCGTCTAGCAATCCAACAAGGTACGAGTTATCTTTACCCAAATGCGTCGATGGGTTGCCACGTGTCTGCGAGTCCAAACCATCAAAATGGACGAGCAACCTCCCTTAAAACTCGTGGGATTGTCGCGATGCAAGGAAACTTCGGCTATGAGTTAGATATTACAAAATTAACGGAAGAAGAGAAAAGTGAAGTCAAGGAGCAAATTACGCTTTATAAAGAAATTCGCCTGACTGTGCAATTTGGGACATTTACCCATTTGCCAACGATTGAACAGGATAATGCCTTTGCTTGGCAACATGTAGATGATGGGCGTGTCGTAGTTGGCTACACTCAAATTTTATCGAAGGCGAATTCACCAAGTAAACGACTTCGTTTAGCTGGTCTCTCAAAACAGGGACAATACAAACTAAAAGGAACAGATAAAGTGTATGATGGGGATGAACTGATGCGCGTCGGTCTTCAAATCGAACGCGTAACACATGATTTTTATGCACAGCAATGGATTTTTGAAAAACAATAACAATGATCGAAAAGAGGAAGAGAAATGGAACTCAATAAATGGTGGAAAGATGCGGTTATTTACCAAATCTATCCGAAGAGCTTTAAAGATACAAATGGTGACGGAATTGGAGATTTAGCAGGCATCAAAGAAAAACTCCCATATCTTAATGAGTTGGGTGTGGATGGAATCTGGATTAGTCCAGTCTACCTTTCTCCACAGGTGGATAATGGGTATGATATTACGGATTATCGCATAATTGACCCAATGTTTGGTACCAACGAAGAAATGTATGAATTAATTGACCTCGCTCATGAACGTGGGATGAAGATTATTATGGACTTTGTGGCGAACCATACGAGTGACCATTGCGTTTGGTTTAAAGAAAGCTGCAAAGGAAAAGACAATTTCTTCAGCGACTTCTATATCTGGAAGGATGCAAAAGAAGACGGCAGCGAGCCGAATAACTGGGGAAGCAGCTTCGGTGGCTCTGCTTGGACGTGGAATGAAGAACGTGGACAATATTATCTTCACTACTATGCAGCAGAACAGCCCGACTTGAATTGGGAAAATCCAAATGTGCGTCAATACATCTATGACATGATACGGTTCTGGAAATCCAAAGGGGTTGATGGTTGGAGAATGGACGTCATTACGTCTATTTCGAAAGACCAAAGCTTCCCGGATAACGAGCGTCCCTATTCAACAAGCAATCAGCAAAATGGTCCTCGCATGCATGAATTCATTCACGAAATGAACCAGGAAGTGTTAACGCCTCTAAATATGATGACAGTTGGAGAATCTCCGGCAGCGAAATCTTATGATGCACACCTGCTAGTTGATCCAAAACGCGAAGAGCTTGACATGATTTTCACGTTTGAACACATGCATGTTGACCGGGTTCATGGCGACGTGAATGGACGTTGGGCAACGAAGAAACGTGATTTGCCAGCATTGAAGAAGATTTTAGCAAGCTGGCAAATAGAGCTTCGCGGCAGAGGTTGGAACGCCCTTTATTTCGAAAATCATGATCGAGCGCGTGTCATTTCTCGCTGGGGTAATGATACAAACTACCGCTATGAATGTGCGACTGCTTTTGCAACAGTACTTCATGGTCTTCAAGGAACAGCGTATGTCTACCAAGGCGAAGAAATTGGGATGACCAATCCAAAATTTGAGCTAGAAGAATATGAAGATATTGAACTACGCGGGAATTATGAGCATTTCGTATTAAATCAAAAAACGATGAGCCATGATGACTTCTTAGCAGCGGTGCATAAAATCAGCCGTGACAATGCACGTACACCGATGCAATGGAATGACTCCGTTCATGCGGGATTTTCAACCGCTGAACCGTGGTTTAAGGTAAATCCAAACTATCCAGAAATCAATGTAGAAAAAGATCGTGCAAGCGAAAAATCTATTTTTAAATACTATCAAGACTTGATCAAACTTCGTCATACAACGACTATTTTACGAGATGGAGAGTTTGAATTATTCCTTGCTGATGATGAAGAGCTTTTCGTTTACAAACGTTTTGAAGGAGAAAAAACTTGGTTTGTTGTGGCCAACTTCTCGGAACAATCAAGAAGCATCGAAGAAGTTTGCTCCCTTGTTGGCAATAGGGAAATAAACTTCATCATTAAAAACAATACCGAACGTAAGGATTTAGCTAGTGATTTAAATCCTTGCGAAGCGTTTATCGTAGAGATTGGATAATTCTGGTCAAAGGGATGCCTCGAAGGTTGATAACTTGTTTCTAAAGTTTATGTAAAAATCGGATGCTGCTTTCTATCGTTTAGAGAAGTGGCATCCGTTTTTTCTATTGATTTCTAAATTATTCTGCTTTTCCTTCAACAACGATATCATCTGCACTAATATCTGCGCCAAAGAAAGGTTTCAATTGTTCATCGTAATCTTTGTGGAAGAATTGTTCTTTACCTAAAGTGGCAAGTTCATCATTCACCCAGTTAAGTAAGCTCGTATTGCCTTTTTTTACTGCTGGGGCAATGTAATCTGATTTACCTAATTCCTTAATCGCTACCGTATAATCAGGGTTGTTTTTAACCCATGCATATAGGTAGGAGTTATCATCAGCAAGTGCTAGAGCTCTGCCATCTTTTAAAGCTTGGAATTGTTGGGTCTTTGAATCATATTTTTCAAGTGAAACATCTGGCTCGTTTTGAGTGAAATAAATTTCTGCTGTCGTTCCTTTGTTTACAATTAATTTTTTTCCTTTTAATTGGCTTACATCAGTGATCAGACTAGATTTAGGTGATACTACGCCAATACCGACTTTCATATATGGATTCGCAAAATCCACTTGTTCTTTTCTTTCAGGCGTTACGGTAAAGTTAGCCAAGACAAGGTCAACTTTATTCGATTTTAATGCATCTACGCGTTCTTCCGCATTAACGATGACAAACTCCACTTTTGATTCATCCCCTAATAAATCTTTGGCGATTCTTTTTGCTAGATAGACGTCATAACCTTGATTTTTCCCATCCTTATCAATGTATCCATATGGCGAAAGGTCACCGAAAACTGCAATTTTAATTTTGCCTCGTTTTTTAATCGCCTCAACCGAGGATGGGTTGTTTGATTCTGAATTTTTTGAGTCATTATTTTTTCCGCATCCTACAAGTACGAAAGCGAATAAACTAAAAGCCAATAATCCTAAAATTGTTTTTTTGAAATTGCGCATGATATTTCCTCCTAGTTGTTTTAAAAGTTTAAACTACTTAAGAATTGTTTCGCGCGATCTGTAGTCGGATCTTCAAAGAAAGTTTTTCCATCTGTTCGTTCAATAATTTTTCCGTTTTCCATAAAGAGTATTTGATCGGCTATTTTTTCTGCGAAACTCATTTCATGGGTGACTACGACCATCGTCATATCCTGGCTTGCGAGCTGAAGCATTACTTCAAGCACTTCTCGCACCATTTCAGGGTCAAGTGATGCCGTTACTTCGTCAAATAGCATTAGCTCCGGGTTGAGGCATAGTGCTCTGACAATTGCAACGCGTTGTTTTTGTCCCCCTGAAAGCTGACGCGGATAGTCATTCTTTCGGTCAGCTAAACCGACACGTGTTAACAGTTCGATCGCTTGCTTTTTCACTTCCTGTTTTTTTCTTTTCTGGACTTTAACAGGTCCGAGCAGAATATTTTCCATAATGGTACGGTTGGGGAATAAATCATAACTCTGAAAAACCATCCCGATTTTCTGGCGCATCTTCTGCCAGCTCTTTTCATTCTGAGCAACTTCGCTCCCGTCAAAAATAATTTTGCCGGCTTGAATGTTTTCAAGACCATTCAAACAGCGCAGCAATGTACTTTTCCCGCAGCCGGAAGGTCCTAAAATAACGACCACATTGCCTTTATTAATCGATAAGTTCACATCATTTAAAACTTGTTTCTCACCAAAACTTTTGCTTAATCCTTGAACTTCCAATAATGCTTCTTGCTTACTCATTGCACTCATCCTTGTGAATATTTCTTTTCTAATTGTCTTGAAAGCTTTGATAACGGGTAACTTAGGGCAAAGTATAGAATAAAAATAAATCCATAAATCCAAAAAGGTGCACTTGGGTCTTTTATACTGCTGAATTCAATAATTTGCTGTCCAACCTTAATCAGCTCAATTAAACCGATCATGACTAGTAAAGAAGTCGTTTTAATAACCCGTGTTGTCAGGTTAATGGTTGCCGGAATGGTATACCGCACGGCTTGAGGGACGAGCACATATGTATACACTTGTACAATGTTTAAACCAATCGCTTTACCTGCCTCGATTTGGTGCTTCGGAACGGAAGAGATGGCGGATCTTACAATGTCGCTCATTTCGGCAGCGATCCACAAACTAAAGACAAGAATAGAAACTTCTTCAGCATTCAAATCGAGATTGTAGTCCTGTGGCAGGATATAGTAAAAAACAAATAACCAAACTAAAATTGGAATAATACGAAAAAGTTCTAAATAAAGCCGAAAAATAAATTGAATGACCTTTATTTTAGTTGTACGGATCGCACCAATGATTAACCCGAGTACACCGCCAATGATCATCGAAATGATAGCAACGCGAGCAGTCACCCAAAGCCCATCTAATAGTCTTATAAGGTTTTTCCCCTCAAAAATAACGTTAATACCCAAATGTTCCATGGCGGACCTTCCTTTCTAACCATGTCAGAACAAGTGAAAGTGGCAATAAAATAATGGAATACGCAATAACTAGGACAAGCAGATATTCATCTGTTCGATAGTACATCCCAATAAGGTCGCGCGTTGTATTCATTAATTCCAAAATGGCAATACCACTGAAAATAGATGTTTCTTTTAATAAAAAAATACAGTTCGCACCAATCATCGGTACACTAATAGATAGCGCTTGAGGGAAGACAACATATCTTGCCAGCTGAAAAGTCGACAAGCCAATTGCTTTTCCCGATTCAACTTGAATCTTCGGCACTCCTTCTAATCCACCGCGAAATGCTTCTGCTATGTAACTGCCCCCCAAAAAAGCTAATCCAATAATCGCACAGCTTTCTTTTGACATCGTAACCCCCATCTTAGGAAGGCCATAATAAAGAAAGAACAGTTGTACGAGCAAAGGGGTGTTTCTTGACAATTCAATATAAATGGCAGCTATTCGTTTAAGTATAGGGATGCGAAAGTACTGACAGAAACTACAAATGATTCCAATAATAAATGATATAAGAATGCCCCAAAATGCTAGCCAAAGTGTTATACCGAGTGCTTTTTCATACAAAGGTAAACAATCGACTATTGCTTGCCAATTCACAATCTATCAACCTCTTCTTTCTCAAATATTGTCTTGTTAAAATGGATCTCCTCCTCTTCGTTATTAAAAGTAAATAAATCTATTAGTAAAAAGTTGTTAAAGCAAGAAGATTATACCACCTGGGAATCTACTAATCAACTACATTCTTATATGTTTTATCGGAATTTACTTTTAGTGGTGACATAGACTTTGGTTTATGTTTTAAATTTCTAAACTATTGCATTAGTATTTCTGATTATACTTTTGTAAATATTTACTTTATATTATTTTTATAAGAAACTAATCCGATTTGTTTAGGTAGAATTTTGAAAGGAGAATCTTAACGTAAAAGTTAATGTTCATTTTGCAAAAAAAGATAATGCCTGCATCTAAATATGAATTTTTCTGGCTTTTAAAACCGACTAAATACATGTGATAAATATGATATATGAAAGGAAATTAACGTCATGATGATGAATAAAGTGGTCGTGAAGAAGGACATTATCCGTCAACAAAATGTACCAGTCAGTATGCGAGATGGTACAAAATTGTATGCCGATATTTATCGGCCGAATGATAAAACTGATTATCCGATTCTACTATTAAGAACACCCTACAACAAAGAAGATGCACAAACAATGAATTATGCACATCCAATTTGGTATGCACAGCAAGGTTATGTTGTTATTGTTCAAGATACACGTGGACGGTGGTCGTCTGAAGGGGAATTTCATCCACTGGTTCACGAAGGAACAGATGGTTACGATACAATAGAATGGGCAGTTACGTTGCCTTATACCATTCCAAAGGTGGGAATGTATGGATTTTCATATATCGGGTTTTCACAACTTTTGACAGCGGCAGAGCAGCCTCCACATCTTGCATGTATTGCACCATTTATGTGTGGATCCAATTCAATAAAGGTTTCTGAGAATGGCGCCTTTCCATTAGCTCAAAATTTGTCTTGGGCGATCTTTGTTAGTCAAAATGAAGCAATCAGAAAAAAAGATGTGAAATGGCTTCAACAGCTTGCGACAACGAATATTCAAGAATTATATAGATATTTGCCATTGCAAGATGCACCGCTTATCAAAAATGAGCTTGCTCCATTCTATCAAAAGTGGATTCAACAACCACATGAAAAACAAGCAGATTCTTCATCATTATACGAAAATATTTTGGTTCCTGGTTTACATCTAGGTGGATGGTATGACATGTATGTGGACAAAACGATTGGAAATTACAAAGGAATAAAAGAAAAAAGCAAAAATGAGAATGCAAGAGAAAATCAATACTTAATTTTAACACCTTGGTATCATATGCCATGGTCTCGATATGTAGGGCAAATTGATTATGGCAAAAATGCAGAAAATCGGGTTAACGAAATACAAATTAAATGGTTTGACAGGTGGCTGAAAGATAGTCGAACGGCGTGGGGAGAAGACCCTGTTCGTTATTTTGTTACAGGAGAAAATAAATGGCATATGTCGAAACACTGGCCTTTGCCTGAGAGTGAAAGTAAAGTTCTTTACTTATCAAGTGAAGATCGAGCAAATTCAATTAATGGTACTGGAAAACTGGCAGAGGAAATATCAAAACAAAATAGTGAAAAAGATATTTATGTATATCATCCGTCCATCTATGTACCTGCAATTGGCGGCCGCTCTGGACCAGATCCCGTACAGACACCGATGGGACCACAAAATCAACAGCCTATTGAAATCCGTAATGATGTACTTGTGTATACATCTGAAATTCTAGCAGAAGATTTAGATGTAATAGGTGAGGTGAACGCAGAATTATATATTTCCACTACAGTAGAAGATACAGATTTTGCTGTTAAATTAATAGACGTTTATCCTGATGGCCGCTCTATCAATGTTGCAGAAGGACTGCTTCGTGCAAGTGCACGAAATGGAATAGATCAGCGCCAAGCTTTAATCCCTAATAAGGTATATCAATTGGACATTTCAGCGGGTTCCATTGCACATCGTTTTAAAAAGGGTCATGCTATCCGACTAAACATAACAAGCACATTGTTCCCAACATTTGATCGACATTGCAATCAGTTTTTGCCATTGGATGAAGTCACTGAACTAACGTTTAAAACAGCTACCCAAACGGTATACCATAGCGAACAATACCCATCCAATATACGGTTTACCATTAAAAATTCACATGGAGACTCGTCCCTACCATCTAAGAAAGAAAAGGGCCAGACTCAAACCTAATAAAGGTGGCGTGAGCGCAGCTCCGACCCCTTTTCTATAAACAAACAGGAGGATAGTAGATCTTGAAACATACATATATATGGTTTGATATCGGATATACCTTGTTATATCAACAGCGTGAAAAGATATATGATCAATATTTGAAAGAACAGAACATTCATCTACCTATCCAAAAAATTGAAGAAGCCTATCACTATGCTGATAAATTATTTATGCGTGAGTACCCGGGCATTCTTGGAACAAAAACAGACCATTTTTTTCCATGGTATTTGGGCGTGGTAAATCATTATTTACAACTTGCATTCCATCTAGAATCCCAAAACCGCTTTATGCAAAAAGAAATTAAGGAAACAAAACCATATTGGCTGCCTTTTTCCTTCACAAAAGACGTGCTTCATACGTTAAAGCAGGATGGGTATCGACTTGGTGTAATTAGTAATTGGGATAAGAGTGCACGCCCTTTATTAGATTACCATGGGTTAATTGACTATTTCGACCATATTATTATTTCCTCAGAAGTTGGCATCGAAAAACCAAGTAAACAGATATTCGAACTTGCTCTTAAGCAAGGGAAAACGAAAAGCGAGGAAAGTATTTATATTGGTGATAATTACTATGACGATGTTGTTGGCAGCGCAAAAGCGGGGATTAAAACATATTTGATTAATCGATTTGAAAATAAAGGAATTGAAGAGCTTCACTATCCGCATACCCTAGAGTCTATTAATGAACTGCCATCATTATTAAAAGCCATACGTGTATAAATGAGGAAATTAGAGGAGGATGAATGATGACTTTATATACAAGAAAAAGAACATGGTTACCTGCGTTACTATTGTTTGTTTTAAGCCTAGCTTTGTTATCGGGATGCAGTAATAGTAGTAACGTGGATAGCGATGCTTCCGAGGATAGTAAAGAATCAAAACCGAAATCAGGTGGGAGCATTGTCGTTGCAATACCTCAAGATTTGGATTATTTAGATCCACATTTAGCAGAAGCTGCTGGTACAAGAGAAGTAACGTTTAATATTTTTGAGGGATTATTAAAAGCAACTACAGATGGAGGCTTAGATTCTGCCATTGCAAAATCATACGAAATTTCCAAGGATGGCTTAACCTATACATTTGCTCTTCGTGATGGAGTCAAGTTCCATAACGGCCAAGACTTAACTTCAAAAGATGTTGTTTATTCTTATTCTAAGCTAGCTGGTTTAGATTCAGGGAAACCATTATCCGCTGGCTTTGCCAACGTTAAAAAGATTGAAGCACCAGATGATAAAACAGTTGTGGTTGGATTAAAAGAAAATGAAGCGGCAGTTATTACAGCTTTTACGGCGCCTATTATTCCAGCCGATTACAAAGACAGCAATAAAACTCCAATCGGAACAGGACCGTTCAAATTCGTAGAATATAAAGCAGGCCAGCATTTAATTGTGGAGAAAAATAAAGATTACTATATTAAAGGAGTTCCTTATTTAGATAAAGTAGAATTCCGCATTCTGCCAGACCCAGAAGCAGCATTCTTAGCTTTACAATCTGGTGAAATTGATATTTATCCACGGATTGCTACGGAAAAAGCAGAACAATTAACCACTGGTTTTAAAACAATCAGCAATGAGCAAAACTTAGTTCAGCTATTAGCCTTTAATAATAAAGTGAAACCATTTAATGATATTAAAGTTCGTCAAGCAATTAATTATGCAGTGGATAAGGATGAAATTATCAAAGGAGTGGCTCTAGGCAAAGGGACAAAAATTGGTTCCAACTTAAGCCCTAAATTAAGCAAATACTATAATGATAGCTTAGAAGACTTATATCCGACAGACATAGAAAAAGCGAAGAAATTACTTGCTGAAGCTGGGTTGCCAGATGGATTCCAATTTACCATAACAGTTCCTTCCGTATATCCATTCCATGTTGATACAGCACAAGTAATCACAAATCAACTAGAGAAGGTAGGAATTAAAGCGAAGATTGAAACGGTTGAGTGGGGAGTTTGGTTAGAACGAGTTTATCAAGGGCGCGATTATGAAACAACTATTATTGGATTAGACGGAAAGCTTGACCCGTATGAAATATTAAGTCGTTATATTTCAACAGCTGATAATAACTTCTTAAACTACAAGAATCCTAAGCTGGATAAAGTATTAGATCAAGCTAAAGTTGAAACGGATGAAAATAAACGAATTTCTTTCATTAAAGAAGCTCAAAAAATTATTGCAGAGGATGCAGCAGCTGTTTTCATTATGGACCCTTATACAAATGTCACTTTTAAAGATACGATTAAGGGATACAAAACATATCCAATCTATGTTCAAGATTTATCATCAGTATATATTGAAAAATAATAACCGGAGGGCATGGAATGGATTATGTACTAAAAAAAACATTAAGCTCCTTATTAACGTTATTACTTGTCGTCGTGCTCGTTTTTTTAGCTTTTCGCATCATTCCAGGCAATCCAGCTAATATTATTTTGGGAGTAGAGGCAACACCTGCGCAAATTGAAGCATTGGAACAAAAGCTTGGAATCGATAAGACACCGGTTGAACAATTTATTCATTGGGTTAAGGGAGTTTTTCTACTAGATTTTGGAGAGTCTCTGCGTTTTTCAGAACCTGTTCTTTCACTGATTGGTGAAAGAATAGGTGTAACCTTTTCATTAGCTTGCATCGCTATTATTATTACGATTCTAGTATCTATTCCACTAGGGATAATTGCTGCCAATTATAAAGGGAAATTTCTAGATATATTCATTTCTATTAGCACCCAAATTGGTCTTGCCATTCCATCCTTTTGGATGGGGATATTATTAATTATGATCTTTGGTGTATTTTTTCATTTGATTAAAGTAGGCGGTTATGTGCCGTGGTCTGAAAATCCTTTATTAGCTTTTAAATCATTGCTATTTCCAGCTATTGCAATATCCATTCCTCAAATAGCAGTGCTTGTTAGGTACTTACGGACAACGATGATAGAACAATTAAATTTTGACTATGTGCGGACAGCTAAAAGCAAAGGCTTAAAAGATTCAGCTGTATTGTTTAGGCACGTATTAAAAAATGCTTTGATACCAGTTATTACGATCGCTGGCTTGAACTTTGGAGAAATTCTTGCTGGGAGTCTTGTGATTGAGCAAGTATATGCCTTGCCAGGTTTCGGAAGAATGCTTATTTCGGCAATTGGAGATCGCGATTTTCCACTTGTTCAAGGGATGGTTATTATGATTGCAATGATTGCAGTAATCGTAAATTTATTAGTCGACCTCTCCTACCGCTATCTAGATCCAAAAATAAAATGGAAGTAAGGAAGTGAGATGAAATGTTCAAAAAATTTAATCTAATAGCTGGAGGTGCGATTGTACTTTTCTTACTATTTATTTTTCTTATTAGCTTCTTTTATGTGCCATATGATGTTAATCAAATGAATATTGAAGATAGGCTTATGGAGCCAAACAGCCATTATTTAATGGGAACGGACAATTTTGGACGCGATGTATTAAGTCGAGTGATGAAAGGTTCTCAAACTGCGTTTATCGTTGGCGGTGGAGCAGTATTAATTGGGCTGTCGTTCGGGATTTTAATAGGTGCTGCGGCTGGTTATTTTGGCGGTTGGATTGATGAATTGCTCATGAGAATCATTGATGCATTATTGGCATTCCCAGGCATTCTATTAGCACTTATTTTAGTAGCAATTTTTCAACCTACTTTAGAGATTACGGTAATTGCAATTGGTATTATGACGATTCCAAGCTTTTCTCGCGTGATTAGAAGTGGATTTATTAAGTTTAAACAGATGGATTTCATTAGGGCTGCTCGAAATTTTGGATCTAGTAATTTTCGTGTCATCCTTCATCACATTTTACCAAACATTGTTTCTTCCATTATCGTAACTGCTTCTCTTAGTTTTTCCACTGCGATACTGGTAGAAGCTGCATTAAGTTATCTAGGATTAGGTGTACAACCCCCTGATCCGAGCTGGGGAAGAATGTTAAATGAGGCGCAAGGGTTTGCTAAGTTAGCTCCTTGGTATACTTTAGCGCCAGGTTTTATGTTAACGCTAACCATTCTTGGATTTAATTTGCTAGGTGACGGGATAAGAGATTTACATGATTTTTCGGAGTAAAGATTATTTTGGAGGATGGAGAGGATGAAAAAATGCCAGAAATATTATCAATTCAAAACCTGACCATTCAACTTGAACAAAATAGGAATATACTCCCTGTTCTTTTCGGACTTTCCTTAACGGTTCAAAAAGGGGAAATTTTTGGTATTGTTGGGGAATCAGGATGTGGAAAAAGCGTATTATCAAATTCCATTATCGGTTTACAGCCTGAAAAAATGTTCGCGTCAAAGGGAGATATCGTATTTGAAGGACAGTCCTTGTTAAACAAGTCAAAGCATCAATTGCAAAAAATGAGAGGAAATGAAATCTCAATGGTTTTTCAAAATCCGATGTCCTCTTTAAATCCATCCTTAACAATAGGGTATCAGATTATAGAAATCATTCGTACGCATCAAAAAGTTTCCAAAAAGGAAGCTAAAGAAATAGCGATTGAGGTTATGAAGAAAGTAGGTTTACCGCGTGCTGATCAATTGCTTTATGAGTACCCTCACCAACTATCAGGTGGAATGCAGCAACGTGTGATGATTGCTATTGCCATTGCTTGTCAGCCAAAGCTGCTGATAGCGGATGAACCAACAACTGCTTTAGATGTTACGATACAAGCACAAATTTTAAAATTATTAAAAGAAATACGGCGTGAGCAAGGCACGACAATATTACTCATTTCCCACGATTTAGGTGTAATGGGTGAAATATGTGATCGGATAGCGGTTATGTATGCTGGGGAAATAGTAGAGATTGGCACGACAGAACAACTTTTTGAAAACCCTAGTCATCCATATACGAAGGGTTTAATGCAATCCATCCCTTCACCGGATAAAAAGGGAAAACCGCTCTATTCCATCGCAGGAACTGTACCGCCGCTTCATGAACGAAAAGGCGGATGTCCCTTTGCTAGCCGCTGTCAACTATCAATCGAAAAATGCTTTGAATCAAAGCCACAACTTACAAAAGTTTCTGATGCTCATGATGTCAGATGCTACTTTAGTGAAATTGCGGAGGGAAATGATGAGTACGCAAGATCTTCTAGTTAAAGTGGAGAACATCAAAAAAACATATACACAGAGAAGGTTATATAAAACCAAAGAGTTGCATGCAGTTTCCAATGTAAGTCTTACGTTAAGAAGAGGAGAAACGCTAGGGCTGGTCGGGGAAAGTGGAAGTGGCAAGTCCACTTTAGGCCAGGTGATTGGCCAATTGTTAGAACCTACCGAAGGAAATTTGATATTTGAAGGCCAAGTAATTGGAGATATGACCATCCAACAGAAAAGGCTGCTAAAAAAAGATATACAATATGTTTTTCAAGATGCATTTTCCGCATTAAATCCACAACATAAAGTCTCAAAACTAATGGAAGAGCCATTAATTATTCAAAAAATCGGAACACCAGCAGAGAGAAAAGCAAGGGTAAACGAGATGATGCATGATATTGGATTGGATGAGAGCTATCGTGATGCCTACATACACGAACTAAGCGGAGGACAAAGGCAGCGTGTCGGTATTGCAAGATCTCTTATATTACAACCCAAATTGCTGATTCTAGATGAACCCGTTTCTGCATTAGATGTCTCCGTTCAATCACAAATTTTGAATTTATTAAAAAGCTTGCAGCAAAAATATCAACTAACTTATTTGTTTATTTCACATGATTTGAATGTTGTACATTATATGAGTGATCGAATAGCAGTAATGTATTTAGGAAAAATGATCGAAATTGCCAATGTACATCATTTATATGAGACTCCCCTTCATCCATATACGAGAGCACTTGTTTCGGCTATTCCAACTTACAAAAGGCAAGGAGAACCACTATTGCTAGAAGGAGAGATTTCAAGTGCAATAGATAAGTTGAGCGGCTGCCCGCTATATAATCGTTGTCCTTTTGCAAAAGAAATATGTAAACAGAAAGAACCTATACTTGAGGAATTTAGTACAGATCAATACGTTTCATGCCATTTATATTAGACACAACAAAGACAAGGGAGAGGGTTTCATGAACCAATTTGTCACAAATACTATTTATAGGTCTATTCCGATTTATCAACGGACTTATTCAATTAAATGAAAACATACTAATATTAGTAGCGTTGTATGTGAATCTCTTTTAATAAAGGAATCGTAACTTTTTTGTCATGGCTGTTTTCTAAAAGTTTGTTGTTTTTGAAAAAAATAATAAACATAGCTGAAGCACTGAGCAGCCTGAATACACGTAGAATCCTGCTTAGAAAAGCGAGAAAGACGAGACCCCACAGGAGCATAGCGACGAGGAGGCTCGGCACTCGTCCGCGGAAAGCGAAGTGTATTCAGGCTGCGGGTTAAATAACAACAATCTATACGAAAAGAGCCTTCGTCATTTAAATTGGCCGAAGAAAAAAGGGATTAAAAAATATATATTAACTAAAATTTTGCAACAGCCAAATGAGCTTTAAACCCATATCAAAAAACGTTATGAAATTTTTGTGCTAATGATCATGAAGATGTAAAAATCTTCATTGAGGAGGATATTAGATGGTTATCGAGCAAAAACGAAAAAATAAAAAATTTATTGATAGTTTGAAAGATGGTAGACAGGTATGGATAGACGGAGAGAAAGTCAAAGAATTGTATGCACATCCTGCATTCGAAGGCACTTTAAATACCATTCAAGCGCTTTTTAATCAATTAGAAGATGTTAATGTACGTGACAAAATTGGATTCATTAGCCCCATTACAAAACAATATGTGCATAATGCATTCTTAGTTCCTAAAACGTTCGATGATTTGCATGCTAGAAAAGAAACTTTTACTTTTTGGGCGAATCAAACGCTAGGGAATATGTCTAGATTAGCAGAATCCGGAAGATCCTATCTAACAGGTTGGTATGCATCAAGAGAACTATTTAATCAGTATGACCCTGAATTTTCAAAAAAGATTACTCGTATTTATGAACAAGCGAGAGATGAAAATCGCTTAGCCATTTCGGTAGTAGCTGATCCACAAGTAAATCGAGCCAAGTCTCAACTAGAACAGGAAGATCCCGATTTATTGCTGAGAATTGTAAAGGAAACAGAAGAAGGTATCATTATTCGTGGTGCGAAAGTGATGGCCACAGCTGTTCCTTATGCCCATGATATTATAGTTCAATCGTCATTCAAATTTAATGAAGAAGAATGCAAGTATGCAAATCTATTGGTTGTTCCGGTCAATACACCAGGTATTCATATTATTTGCCGAGATTCCTTTTCTTCTTTAAATAAAGAGTTACATCCATTAAGCTCTCGTTATGAAGAAATGGATGCAACAATTGTTTTTGACGATGTTCTCGTGCCATGGGATCGAGTCCTTTTCCATCAAAATCCTCAAGGGGCTTGGAAAGCTCTTAAGCATAAAAGAGACAATAGTTTAGCGAATCATCAAAGTGTCATTAGGCTCATTGCAAAAATGGAATTTGTAGCTGGATTGGCATTTTCACTAACAGAGGCGATTGGTGTTCATGAATATCTAAATGTTCAAGAAAAGCTAGGAGAACTAGTTATTCAAATTGAAACGGTCAAAGCGCTAGTATCAGCTGCTGAAGCTGAAGCCCAATATGATGACTATGGAACTTTATGGCCTGATCCACTAAAACTGCGCATTGCCATCGATTTAGGGGCAAGCTATTATCCAAGAGCTATTGAAATTTTACAACAAGTTGTTGGCGGTGGATTACTGCAAGTGCCATCTATAGATCTTGAAAAAAATAAAGAGATACAAGGGTTTATTGATAAATATTACAGTGGAGCAAATGTTACTGCTGAAAGAAAGATCAAATTATTCAGATTAGCATGGGATTTGATTGGAAGCCCATTAGGTGCCCGCCATGAATTATACGAGCGGTTTTTCTCAGGGGATCCGGTTAGAAATAATGCGGTTCGATATAAGGAATACAATAAAGATGCTTTAATTAAACGTGTAGAAAACTTTCTTAAATCATGATGATAGAATATCTTTCACTATAAAAAATCCGACTAAACCCATGTGATAAATATAAAACAGGCGAAATATCGCTAATATAAGCGGTTATATCATCAAATAATCCAATTTCATCAAACTAATTTAATGATTCCAGGAGGAGTGTAAAAATGTCTAAGATACACATTATTCATGAAAATGATGAGTGGACTGCACCTCTTATTCAACATTTAAAGGAGCTTAATTTACCATATGAAAGTTGGCATTTAAGTAAAGGTAGTTTAGATTTGACGCAGGAGCCTCCCAAAGGAATATTTTATAATCGAATGAGTGCATCATCTCATACACGTTCACACCGTTTCTCCCCAGAATATACAGGAGTTGTTTTAGATTGGTTACAAGCTTATGGACGAAAAGTTTTTAATGATCGTAATGCCCTTCGGCTTGAAATTAGTAAAGTAGCACAATACACAGCTTTGGAAGTCGAGGGGATTAAGGTTCCACATACAATTGCTGCAATGGGGAATGAGGAAATAATTAAGGCAAGTAAAAGTTTTGAAGGAAGAAGTTTTATTATAAAACATAATCGTGCAGGTAAAGGGTTAGGGGTACGATTATTTAAAAATTCGGAAGCGTTGAGGGTTGCTATTGAGTCAAATGAGCTTGAACCTTCAGTAGATGGTATTTACTTATTACAAGAATATATCGAATCTCCAACTTCCACAATTACACGTTGTGAATTTATTGGCGGAAAATTCGTTTACGCTGTTGAAGTCAGCACTTTGGACGGATTTGAGCTTTGTCCTGCAGATGCCTGTAACATTGATGATGTATTCTGCCCTACTACTGAACAAAAACAGTCAAAATTTACGATAATAGAAAATTTTAATCATCCCATTATTGAAAAGTATGAACGATTTTTAAGCAAAAATGGTATTTCAATTGCTGGTATAGAATTCATAAAAAATTCAGAGGGTGAAATTTTTACATATGATGTAAATACGAATACAAACTATAATAGTACAGCAGAAGAAGCAGCAGGTATTTATGGTATGAAGGAAATAGCAGTATTTTTGGGTAAACAACTAAAAGAGTTGTATTCTCTGAGATAACTAGTATTAGCAATATTTAATTCTGGAGCCTGACACCTGACGCTAATTCTGACGATTAAATACTGAAAAAGGGTTCAAATGTTAATAACTCTCAAGGAAGATGAAAAAGATAGTCTTCCCATAAAAATACTATGTTTTCAGTTGGGATAATTCTTATAGGTTTAATATGATTTAATAATATTAAGTTATTTTATTAGAAAATTCAACCTTTTTTAGCACTTTTTAACATGTTGAGATAAAGGAGTCAGACGCCCTAGAAAGACAAAATATAGTAATAAAAAGAAGTAACCGTCCCTAAATCGTAGGATGACGGTTATTTTTTATGTTTTTAAGTTTGTTTTTTTATAATAAGATGTGAAATAAAAAGCTCTGAATTCCAAGGAAGGAAGGTATGTTAGTATCGGAGCTGCATCAGGATGCTTTTTATTTCGGTATCGTTCATTAATAAATCGTAGTGTTTTTCATTGATTTTAGCTAAAGCAGCATCATGATAAAAGAATTCAGAAAAAAACTTTACAAATGGTTTGGACATTGTCTTTAATGCATGCCATGAATCATTTTCGACGCCGGCAAACATGGCTACTCGATCGTCTATAATAAGTAATCGAAATGGTTCTAATACGACATGTTCTTGTGCCGGTATGAGCGTATGTACCTTCGATAAATCAGTCTCCAAATCCCCTGTCACAAGGATTTCAACATCTATCCCATTTTCCTCTTTTTCCTTTAGAAGGGGCAAGTATTCTTGGAAATCATCTTTCCAGGCAGACATTCGAATAGACGTTTTTGCTTCTTGAATAAGCTGCTTACTTTGTGCACGAATGGAGGCATTTACTTTTAAGCTCCAGACACGATCATCGGTGTATAATTTTTTATCTGTATTTATCTTTAATTGTTTAATATTTTCTTGAAATTCTGCTGTTAATTTTTCGATTGCAAGTGATATCGGTAAAGCAGTATATAATTTTTTCTTTTCCGAAACGGAATTCATTATCATGCCCTTTTCAATCATACGTAATATCACTTCATATATTTTTGCTTTTGGGACGCCGGAATATTTCACTATTTTAGCAGCATCCATTGGCTCCTCGCTCGATGCAAGAACTTCGTAAACTTTATTTTCATATTGTGAAAAACCGAATTTCTCTAACATATATTCCACCTACCTGCCTTGTATGTCTGGCTTGCGATCTTTTCCTCTAAAGTAAGATGAGACTCGACTAACAGCCTCAAAACAGGAGAAACAAATCTATCACTATTTTAAATCAAAGCTAATAGAATGCAAATTATATATAGGTTAAAACTCTATTCTAGTAAGGAATTCTAGTTTATTCATTCTTTTGTTTGAATTTTCAAAAATTTAGTTTGACAAATTAAACCAAAATAAAGTAATCTAATATAGGTTACTTATTTAGTAGTAATCTTTTATAGTAGTTAACTAGATTATATTTAGAACTATTGAAATGGGTAGCCTAATTTATTGATCATGGGGGAAATTATTTTGTGGAAAAAAACGCTTCTTACTAGTTTTCTAGCTTTACAGTTTACTTTACCTTCCGTTTATGCGGAGGAATCTTCACCTAAACAACAATCTGAAACGATTGATTTTCAGATGTTGTCGATAAATGATTTTCATGGAAACCTTGATACAACAAGTACATTAGATGGTAAAGAGGTTGGAGGTGCTGCTTATTTAGCCACACATTTAAATGAACATCAAAAAGAGATGGAAGCCCAGGCGGAAAAGGATGGGAAAAAATCTTATACACTTCGTTTGCATGCAGGAGATGCGGTTGGGGCAAGCCCTTCTATTTCCTCTTTGCTTCAAGACGAACCTACCATGAAAGCAATAAATAAAATGGGCTTTAAGCTCGGCACCCTTGGAAATCATGAATTTGACGAAGGAATTCCAGAATTTAAACGTCTTATCAGCGGATCATCTGTTCATCCAAAGGTAGCGAAATTAACAGAAGGAATGAACTATAAATATCATGGGATTGATAGTGACTTTAAATACATAGCAGCGAATGTTGTCGATAAATCTTCAGGGCAGCCTATTTTTGATCCATATATGGTAAAAGATATTGGTGGTGTAAAGGTTGGTTTTATCGGGATTGTAACAACAGAAACAAAAACATCTGTTATACCAACAAGTACTAAACCGTTCAATTTCCTTGATGAGGCAGGAACGATTAATAAGTATACAAAAGAGTTAAAAGGGCAAGGAGTAAAAGCGATCGTTGTTATTGCTCATGAGGGTGCTGCTACAAGCAATGGAGAAACGACGGGCATTATGGAGAAAGTAGCAAATAGTATAGATGATGAAGTGGATATTATCTTTGCGGCTCATAGTCACGAATATGCAAATGGCATTGTGGATGGAAAAGTTATTATTCAGGATTATAATTACGCAAAAGCTTTCGGTGATGTTCGAACAGAACTTGATCCAAAGACAAAAGACTTTGTTAAGAGTTCCATTAAAGCGGAAGTGGTGCCGAATACACGTGATGTAAACCCAGACCCGGAAATTCAATCGATCATTGATGAAGCAAAAAAAGTGACAGAAAAAGCAGAAAAACAGCCAATTGGACAAGCAGTCAGCGGTGACCCTATAGGAGAACGAAAGCCGGAGAATGGTGAAAATGCGCTTGGCAACCTAGTTACAGATGCACAGCGTTCTATGACGCAAGGTGCGGATTTTGCCATTACAAACTCTGGCGGTATTCGTGAAGCGCTGATTCCTGCAACAAATGACAAAGGGGAGCATATTATTACGTGGGGAGCAGCTTACAGTGTTCAACCATTTAATAATTATATCCAGCTAATTGAGTTGACCGGACAACAAATTAAAGATGGATTAAATCAGCAATGGCAAAATCCTGAACATATTATGTTTTTGCAGATTTCTGGTTTTACATACACGTATGTGGATGGAAGCAAGGTAAAGAATTGCCCAAATAAATATTGTGTCCAAGATGTTTTTTTAGAAGATGGAAAAACAAAAATGGATATGAATAAAACATATAAAGTAGCAATGAATGAATTTCTGACAGCTGGCGGCGACGGATTTACCGCATTTGCTAATAAAAAACTGGTAAGAAATGATAGTGTAGATTCGGAAATGTTTGCCAACTATATTGAAAAGCTGTCCGCTGATGGAAAAAAGGTGGAGGCGAAAGTAGAAGGAAGGCAAAAACTTGTTGAACCAGCTGTAGGTACAAGAGAAAAACAAGTTTTGCAAGATGAAAACAGTGATAAAGAGAAAGAATCTGCCGGAAAAACAGTAGATAAGGAACAGACAAGCGGTACCACTCATAATGATAAAAATAACAGTAATGACAGTAATGCAGAAGGCAACAGCGATAATGATAAGGCGAGCAAAGGAGAGAAATTGCCAAATACAGCAACAAATATGTATAACTACTTGCTAATAGGTGTCATCATGATTGGGATTAGTATTATTTTCCTGAAAAAAGGTAAGAAAAATCATGCTTAGTTTTTATTAAATGAGGACAATGATGAGAAAATGGATAGGTTTCATTCTTTTACTAGCGGGAATTAGTTTTGTCGCAGTTAGTGGTAATCAAATTTGGAACCAACAAAAAGCACAAAAACAATCAGCAGAAAAAGCAAAGCTTGTTACTGCACAGATTAAACCGATAGAGAAGGAATTTAAACCGAAGAAAAGTGAGGTATTTGGCAAGCTTGTCATTCCAAAGATTGATGCTGATCTTCCTATTATTGAAGGTACAGATGCAGAGGAATTGGAAAAAGGAGTGGGACATTATATTACTACCGCCTTTCCTGGAGAAAGGGACCAGATTCTATTATCCGGCCATCGTGATACGGTGTTTCGCCGTTTTGATGAGTTAAAGCTTGGTGATCGTTTAGTGGTTGAAATGCCATACGGGAAATATGAGTATGAAATCAAAAAAACGAAAATCGTACATGCGGATGATACGACGATTATCCGATCAACCGCACCAGATGAAGTGTTAACACTATCCACTTGCTATCCATTTCGATATATCGGAGATGCCCCCGATCGTTTTATTTTTTATGCCTATCCTGTAAAGCAAGTATCGGTAAGATAAAACTAGGATGGAATGAGATGACTTTTTTTGTTTAACTAAAAAGGCATGTATAGTGCAAATAAGGTAAATAGTAAGTTTTAATTCTATAAAGATTAAACATGAGCAAACCTTATAGAGAGAAATTGAATGTGCTTTGATTCCAATTGAAGTAAAGGAGGTAAATCACTCATAGGAAAAATATAGGAATGTCTATAGTAAAGATTGGCTCAACTAACTATTAGGTAGAAGAATATCTTCTGATGGTTAGTTGAGCCTTATCTCAGTCGAAACTCATTCAGTCCATAAGGTAATGACAAAGGCACCTTTCACTTTATTTTATTACTTTAAACTACTATATAATTCTTTTAATGACTCTTTCGTCATTGTTACTGGATTGTTTAACATATTAGGTGCAAAGCTGTTTTCAACAAGTTTATCTAAATCTTCTTCTGTTTTGACACCTGCATCTTCTAACGTCATTTTTAATCCCATTGCTTTTTTCATTTCGTCAATACGGTCCGCTAATGCTTCCGCGTTTTTAAATCCAAGACGTTGACTAAAAGCATTTAAACGTTCTGATTCATTTTCTAATTGGCTGTTCAATTTCCAAAAGGAAGGAAGTGTCATCGCACATGCTTCACCATGTGGAACGCCAAAATCTTGGGTTAGTGGGTAAGAACAAGCGTGTGCAGCTGCTGTTTGAGTTAGGTTAAAAGCCATGCCTGCTGTAACGGATGCTTCACTCATTTTCGCTCTTGCTTCTATGTTGTCTGGTTCATGATAGGCAGTCAGCAAGTGCTGGAATACAAGAGATGCCGCTCGTTCAGCTGCCATATCAGTAAAGGGCTGATGCTTCTTTCCATAATAGGCTTCAAGCGAATGGGCAAGCACATCAATGCCGCTTACAGCCGTAACAGATGGTGGACAAGTTATCGTTAATTCTGGGTCAATTAAAGCATACACAGGGTAGAAAAAATCACTGGCAATTGGAGCTTTTATATCGTTTTCTGTGTCCGTTAATACAGACACTGTTGTGACTTCACTAGCTGTTCCAGATGTTGTTGGAACGGCAATCATTGGAATTCCAGACGCTGTAATAGGACGCTTTTTGGAAAAGAAATCAGCCGTTCCATAAGGAGTGCTGGCGACGAAACAAGCAACTTTAGCGCAATCCAAAATGCTGCCGCCACCAAGTGCCACCGCAAATTCACATTCATATTCACGAATCATTTTTGCGCAAGCGTCTGTATTGTTTACTGTTGGATTTGGCTGGATATCAGAAAAAATGGTGACAATGCGTCCTTCTGATTGTTTCATGACTTCTTGTGCAATCCCGCTGCGGACCATGGAGGGTGCACTAATTAAAATTCCTTTTTTCATATTCATTTTTTCTAAAATTTTTGGCAATATTTTAAGTTTTCCTGCCCCAAAATCAATAGGTACAGGCTGTTTATAAAAAAAATTCTCCATTAGTTAAAATTCCCCTTTTTTATTGTGGCTGAATTTGTATCTACGCCGACAAAGGGATATGCTTTATACCCTTATCGGCTGGAAAATACTCTGTAAGAAGGATTCCTTCAAGTAATTATCTTTAAGGTTTAATTAAGATATTTCTTATTTCGTGATTAGTGTTTTGTCAGAAAATAAGAACTCATTTTCGAAAATATTTACTACTTTTTCAAAGATATCCATTGCTTCGTTTAATTCTTGCTCTGTAATAACTAATGGTGGCGCAATAATGACACTAGATTCATGTGAATACGTATAAAAGCCATTTTCGCTCAATAAGCTGACAAACTTGTTCATTAGTCCAACTTTATCTTTTCCATAGTCCATACCATAAGCTATGACAGGCTCTTTTGTTTCTTTATTTTTTACAAGCTCTACTGCAGCAAATAATCCAATATGACGGACTTCACCTATAGAGTTATATTGATAGAGTTTTTCTAAGCGTTCTGCCAACACTTTTCCAACTGTTTCTGCGTTTTCAAACATTTTTTCTTCCTTATAAACATCTAATGTTGCATTGCCAATTTGTGTGGAAACGGTATGTCCACTGTAAGTTAAACCAGTCATCAGTACGTTGTTATCGAAGTAGTTTGCTATTGCTTCGCTAACAATGATCCCGCCAAGAGGTGCATATCCACTAGTAACTCCTTTTGCAAAAGTCATCATGTCCGGTTGGAAATCAAAATGATCTACAGCAAATGTTTTTCCTGTACGTCCAAACCCAGTCATCACTTCATCACAAATCATCAGGATTCCGAATTCATCACATAATTTACGTACACCTTCTAGATATCCTTTAGGTGGGATGAGCACGCCGTTGCTTCCGGGAATAGGTTCCATAAAGATTGCAGCAATCGTTTCGGGTCCCTCATATAACAGTTGGTTCTTTAAACGGTCTAAATAAAATTTAGTAGCAGCTTCTTCAGTATCAAAATCAATCACTTCCCGATATAAATAAGGAGTATCAAATTTAATAAAGCCAGGCAGTCCTGGTTCTACTGTAAAGCGGCGACCTTCACCAGTTAGATTTCCAGCTCCAAAAGTGGCGCCATGATAGGAACGGTAGCGGGAGAAAATTTTATAGCGTCCTGTTGCCATACGTGCAATTTTCACTGCATGATCATTGGATTCTGCCCCTCCGCAAGTGAAGAACACTTTTGCCATGTTATCTGGAGCAATTTCGATAATTTTGCGGGCTAATTCTGCTTTCGAAGCTGTGGCAAAGCCTGGTGCTGCCATCGGTATCTCGCCAATATGCTGGAATTCTTCCAGAACCTTTGGGTGTTGATGCCCTATATTTAAATAAACGAGCTGTGAACACATATCAAAATATCTCTTATCTGTGTCATCCCAGAAATAAACCCCCTTAGCCTTTGAGATTGTCTTTGGATTAATATTTTTTTGTTTTGCCCAAGATTGCAAAACATATTGTTTCGTATCTTTTTTGACTTGTGATACCTCGATTGTTTTCATCTGAAATACACTCCATTCTCTAATAAAAATTAATTATATTCATCATAAACTAATTAATTATCAGAAAATAGTGACAATTTTAACGAAAAACATTGTGCATTTGCACAATTGCTTTACCTAACACTACTAAATGACGTCCTCAATCATAAATGCTAATGAGATGTTTGTTTTAGTAAATGAACTATTTAAATTAATATCTAAAATAGATTCGATTTTTTTAATTTTATAGAGGACAGTGTTCCGATGAATAAACACTCTTCGTCCAATGTTGGCTGAATGTCCATCTTCTTCAAGAAAAATACGGAGGAAATGAACAAAATCCGTTCCATTCAATTTGTCGTAGCGATAGAGATGCCCTAATATACCTTGATGGAATGCCTCCAAAATTTGTCGATCATGTACACCCATAAGTATTTTATAAGCACCAATCTCTTTATACCTGCAAAGAAATGGATTATCGTGGCGTTGGGTGAGATGAATAACTGTTACTGCTTCGTGATAGCTTTTGGAAATATCTGCTATACTTTTATAAAAATTGCCCTTACCAATATGTAATTTTGCTTTGTCCCTCTTTTTTTTACTTTTGGTATAGATACTTTCAACTGTTTTTGAAAATGGAATTTCTGGCGTTTGTATCTCAGAGTGTTCAACCATGTAGATGAGTTGATTTTCGTAAACGACAGAAAGAAGCTGTTTATATCTTTTATTAAAAGTATGTTCTATTTGATCGATAAATGTTGTGATAGACACATCTGAATGGCTGACCGCACAAACAATAATGCTGAATGTTGCATCCGATTTGTAGCCTAAGTGAGAAAGTTCATTGGAAATATTCTCGTAAGGGGGATCTGGATTGAATAGGAGATTTGTTAGTATTTTCTCCGTTCTAGTTTGAGCATTTTGTGCTGTTGCCAAAAATTGAACCGTAATTTTTAAAAAGTCAGCTACTCGATAATCCCATGGCATTTGAAAGACTGGGAAATGATGAGCATCAGCGAAAGTCAAAATTTGTTTTGGGATACTTGGGATATATGGACCTGTATTCAAAACAATGCCAGCAGCTTTGCGATGGAATGCAATCTCAACCATATCCACTAACTTTTCTGGATTGTTTTCCATATTAATGCCCGTCGTAATAATTAATTCATTTGGTCTGTAAAATTCAGCTAGATCACTGCTCTCTGTTACATTAACACCAGTAATAGGGCGATCTAGACCCTTTTCACCAGCTACTATGCTGATCACATTAAATTCGGATGATGCTGTAAATTGTTTTAGAGTCACCATTGAGTAAATCTCCTTTCGATGCTTGAAGTTACATGAAGTTATCTCATCGCATGTGTTTAAAAAAGGATGAGATGCCTTTTAGTTATTTTCATATGTTCATAAACTTAAAATCTCCTATACAAAAGATCATTGTTCTTTTTTTATAATAGAATAAGCGTTATTTAATTCTTAAGATTTACAGTTGGGAAATTCATCAGTTTATAGACACGTAAAGCGAGTTCAATACAGATTCTTTTTTCGGATAGCAGGTAGTTATCGCCGAGTATTTCATTTAATTTATCCAGTCTATGGTAGAGTGTTTGGCGATGTATAAACAAACTACTAGCTGTTTCTTTTTTTGATCCCATACACTTTAAGTATTCATCAAGAGTTTCTAACAAATTTGTATTATTTTGCTTATCATAATCTAAAACATCGCCTAAATGGAATTCTATAAATGACGTAAGTAGATGACGGTCAGGAATCCCTTTTAATATTCTATATACACCAATATTTTCATAAAAAGGATTGATAGTGGCCGAAGGTATTGCGAGTGAAACATCTATTACATCATAAGCCTCTTTAAAACTGATGCTTACATTTTCAATTTTGTCTTTTATTTGGCCGAACCCAATATGAACAGATAGTTTTTCGGAATAAAATTCAGAAAGAGTATGACTAAATTGTTCCATGACATTTGTCAGTCCTTTTTTTAGTTGTTTTAGGACGAGAGAGTCACCAAACGATTCTCGAATACACAAGATTAATATTTGGTTGTTTTTTATGGTAAGTAAACTATATAATCCATTCTTTTTTAATAAAGACCTCAGTAGTACTAATATATCTTGGTTCCTTGACTCCACTTCCTCTCCCGTATTCTCTAAATTTGACTCTAAATAAAATACACCAGCCATGTAAAGGTATTTTCCATTTGGCAAGGTACGTAATCCAATCTTGGCCCATGTTTGTTTCTCGTTTGTCACTTTATTATGAAGAATATCATTTATAAGTTGATTATGATGTTCCATTGTTTTTTCTTCTAAAAACAATTTTCTTAGTAGGATGTGAGCAATTGATTTTGCTACATAATCAAGCATCAAATAAAGAATTTCTGTTTCGTTCCTATGATGAAGGATGATACCCACATAAGCTAATGTTTGTCCTAAACAAATAACAGGAAGAGAAATAAGAGAATAATCTTCATCTATTGTTATCACTTGCTTCTCTTGTGTAAATTCTCTTGGTTGATCACCTATATTCTTAAAAATATTATTTATGGTTTCTTGCATCATTGATGAAAGGGAAGGATGACTGTAGTTTCGATCAATTAAAGAATAATAAACGACTTGAGATGATGAATGATTATGCATTAGTCGCAATATGGGCTGAATATCTGTAGATTGTAAAGAAGTATGTTGGAGTACCCTAGAAAAGGCCTCCAGATTTTTTAATATTTGGTGTTGTTTGTTTATCAATAAGGAATGGATGTCTTGTGTAATATCCACAAAACGAACAGGCTTTTTGAAAACAATTAATGGAAAGTCATTTTGATCTGCAATTTCCACAATATCCTTGGGTATATCTTTCAGGTGCTCTCCTAATTCAACACAGATTCCAGCTGCCTGCTGTTTAATTAATTCTTTCATATATTGTGTTCGATCTGCCTTGTTTTGAAGTAAAGCAAGACCTGTTGTTAAGATAAGGTCATTATTATTTGTAAATGAGGAAGGTGGAGTTATTTCTAATATATGTACCCACGCTACTTTTCGAGAAATTCCTTTTTTGCCAGCTATTAATTGAGCGTGTTTAAATAAAGAACGGTTTAATATTTCATTTACTTTTAATGAATTTTCCATTGTCACCTGTATATACCTCCTTAAATGTTGCGTCTTATAACTTAAATGCGTGTTTCATAGAACGATACTTCTTGTTCAAATTATTTATTTAATTTATCGTAAACTCGACTTTTGTGTAAGAGTTTATAAATGTATTTTGCTGCTATTATGATAATTATAATAGGTTTTTATCGTTCTTAATAGTTTGATGTTACATATTGTAACATCGTTTCTGCTAAACTCCGACAGGATGTATGATGAAAATTAAATGGTTTAAGTTTAGTATTCTTAATATAAATTAAATTCTAACTTTTTAGATAATTTAAAAATTCTGTTAAACAAGGGGGATATAAGATGAATAATAATTTAGTCGACGAAACGAATGTTTTGGAAGTAAGGGATCCATCTTTATACAATGAAGACCTTGCACCCGTTCCAAAGGAGAAAAGAAATTGGAATTGGCTGAATTACACGACAGTATGGATGGGAATGGTTCATAATATTGTAGCTTATGAGACAGCAGGAAGTTTGCTTGGCCTAGGAATGAATGTTTGGCAAGCACTAGGAACGGTGATTTTTGCCAATATTATTTTGATTATTGCGATGTGGTTGAATAGTTCATCGGGAGCAAAATATGGTCTGCCCTTCCCTGTTTTAGTTCGTGCCTCTTTTGGATATAATGGCGCACAATTCCCTATTATTATTCGAGGGTTTGTTGCAATTTTTTGGTTTGCCGTACAAGCGTATGCAGGAAGCAAGGCAGTTGGAGCTGTCTTAGGTGTGTTGATACCCGGATGGAACAGCTTATCGGATATTCATGTTATTGGAATGGGTTTAAATGATGCTATCGCAGTAGCATTATTTTGGATATTGCATGCAGTTATCATCTCTCATGGGATGGAACGTGTGAAATTCTTTGAACTATGGGCAGGTCCCCTTGTTATTGTTCTGGGACTAGGACTTGTCATTTGGGCAATTGTTGTTTCAAAGGGGGTTGGGCCTTTATTTTCTGAACCTTCCACATTATCAGGAGGAGAATTTTGGAATGTATTTTGGATTTCCGTTACAGGACTTGTTGGAACCTGGGCTACCTTAATCTTGAATGTTCCAGATTTTACTCGTTTTTCTCGTAGTCAAAAGGATCAGGTTATCGGCCAAGGTATAGGGCTGCCAGGAACAGCTATTATTTTTTCGATTATGAGTATTATTACTACCTCAGGAACGATTATTGCTTTTGGCAGACCGATTTGGAATCCAGTTGAACTTCTGCAAACATTTGATAATCCAATTGTCCTTATTTTAGGAGCATTTACGTTGCTGATTGCGACATTATCGGTAAATGTTGCAGCAAACGTTGTATCTTCAGCATATGATTTAGTCAATTTGTTTCCTAAGAAACTAACCTTTGTTAAAGCAGGAATTATCTCTATCGTATTAGCTGTGTTATTTATGCCATGGCTTTGGTTCAACAATGCAGGAACCATTTTTAACGTACTTGGCGCAATTGGAGGGGCGCTTGGTCCGGTAGCAGGAATCATGATTGCAGATTATTATATTGTGAAACGCAAGAAGTATGATTTGGCAAGCTTTTATAAAAAGACTGGAGATTATGCTTATAAAAAAGGCTATAATCCAAAAGCGTTCATCGCATTAGTGATTGGATTAATCGCTTCCTTTATAGGGTTGATGGTTCCAGCGCTTAAAGATCTCTACACCTATTCCTGGTTTTTAGGAATTGGCTTTGGCTTTATTTCTTATATTGTTTTAATGCAGCCATCGATCAAGGAAAAAAGAGTAGACATTGAAAATACTTCATCTTCTACCAATTAAGGCTTTGATGTAGTATCAAGCGATCTTTTTCGTAATATTTAATCCGTAATATTAATAGACTAAAAAGGTTGATGTTAAAGGGTTTCACAACTCTTTAACATCAACCTTTTTTAGTATGATTTTTGTTAAATGATGAAGTAGTTGGAGTTTAATGTTTTTTTAAATTGCTCCTCTTCAAACGTATACAGGGTATAGTCAACAATCTATTATTTTTTTGATTTTTTGTTTATGATAAAATGTTGTTAATGATAGGTCGCATGTTAGAAGAAACAATTAATTAAGCTAATAATAAAATTGGAAGCCTTGAAGCAGTCCGTTGATAGATATATCCAATAACTTAGGATAATAAAGTCACATACAAAGAATATTTAAAGAAGTGAAAGAAGTGACACCATGAAAAAAGAAGAACTTGAAGCCAAAATTAAATCTATAGAGGAAAAAATTGAAAGCTATCAAAATTTTTTAATAAATTTAAATGAGGAGTTGAAGGAGTTAATTAAACAGGAAGAGGAAAGGAAAAGATATATTTCTTCAAAAGAAATTATAGATTTAATTTATGAACATACTGGTAAAAATACAAACATGTCAACCATAAAAAGATGGGCTGATGAGGGGTATATAGGTAATATTATCAATGAAAAAGACAAGTTTTGGGCTTTAAAATCAAAGCAAGGAAAAAAGAGATTTTTATATCCAAAAGAGGATGTATACAACTTTTTATATCAAAAAGGATATCTTTGGCCAAAATACGAGGTATTAGATCGGGTATTAATAAGTGAGAATAATCATGAATTACTAACAGGAATAATCGTTAACTCTTATTTGAAAAAAGATGAATTCCATTATACGATTCAGGTGGAAGGCAATATGAAAATTATTAAGGAGATAAAAGAGACCTTGCTAAAGAAGTTAACATAGGAGAGTAGGTATAGAATGAAAGCCAAAATCAAGATGAAAAATACAACAAAAAATCAAGAAATAGGACGTAAGATTAGAGATTCAAATCATAAAGATGGTAACCTTATTGAAATCTCTTTCAATAGCGATTTATCTGAAATTTTTTTTGAAGGAGAAGAAATATCAATTACCCAAAAAGAGTGGTTCAGCAATGATATGTTAGTTGAAGGACAATTAAAAGAAAAAGAAAATGGATATATTATTCTGCCGAAAGATAAAGGCAAAACGATTAACCTTTATCTTGATTCTGAACTTGTGAAGGAATTGAACGAAATTAGGCGGCACGTTATAAGCAAAACGCAGCATGATATTGTGCTTGAGGTATTTAAAAAAGGACTCGACCATTATAAAAAAGAGTGAATTTTGTGAAAGTCTTGATAAACAATTTCAAGAAATAGATATATGAAATTGTGGTTTTGGCTATTCAGCTTGTAATCATATAATTGTCTAAACTTGAGTTGTTTATAATTTTAATTTGAAATTATCCTCTACGAATTCCCCTTTTTAATTATTTAGCTTCTGTCTACTATTCTAGAAATAGAGCGTATTTGATGAGTAGCTTTCTTTTCCTATGTTGTATCAACAGTAAGGGAATATACGTGCTCGTCTCATAGAAAAGAGCCTGAAAAGTTTCACAGGCTCTCTAAATCAATATATATTGCTAGATTAATTAACAATATTATTATTATCCACTATAGTTGGTCGTTTGGGGATCATCTTATGTGTCTATACATTTTCATATTTGGGTGAGAGTAAATTTATTTAATGGTTAAATAGATAACATCGTTAAAACAGTTTCCAGCAATACGTTTACTCCTTTTTCACAGTCTTCCCAGGAGGTGCTCTCTTCTTCACAATGACTCTTTCCATTTATACTTGGTACAAAAAGCATAGCTGTTGGAATAAAACTAGCTATGAATTGGGCATCATGACCAGCACCGCTAGCCATTCTTTTAGAAGAATAACCTAATAATTTTGTAGATTGTTCCATTAAATCACAAATTTCTTTGTCAAACCAAACAGTGTCACGATTCCAAAGTTTTTTTGTTGTTATTTTGCAGCCCTCACTTAATGTTGAATGTGGCAACTCTTGTATGATTTCCTCAACCATTCTTATAATCTCTGGATTTTTGTGCCTTGCTTCTAGAGAAAATACAACTTTATTAGGAATTACGGTGTGTATATTAGGGAGAACGTTGACTCTTCCTATTGTGTATACTAATTCATGGTCTATAGCACTCAATTTATCACGAATCTCCGTTATTAAATTATTTGTCGCAAATAGGGCATCTTTTCTCATATCCATGGGAGTAGTCCCTGCATGATCAGACTCTCCTGTAACTTCTATCTCATAACAAACCATTCCTAGTACGCATTCAACAATACCAATAGAAAGAGATTCCCTTTCGAGAATTGGTCCTTGTTCTATATGTAATTCTAAAAAGGCGGCAGCTTCTTTTAAACGATTACCTGCTTCACCAACGTAACCTATGGAAGATAAGGCTTCCTTAAACGTAATCCCATCTGTATCCACTTTATTTAACATAACTGACTGTTCGAATTTCCCTGAAATAACACCCGATGCCATCATTGATGGCTCAAATCTAGCTCCTTCTTCGTTTGTAAAATTAACAATGGTTATTGGGATCCTAGGTTTAATCTTATTCTCTACCAATGTTCTAACAACTTCTAAACCAGCTACAACTCCAAACACTCCATCAAATCGCCCGCCTTTTTTGACGGTATCTAAATGTGATCCCATTACGATAGGAGGTTTATTTTCAATACCCTCAAGTGTGGAATAAATACATCCAAGATCATCAATCTTAACAGTCATACCTAAATCTTTACAACAAGAACAAAAGTAGTCTCTAACTAAACGATCCTCCTCGGATAATGAAAGTCTTGTTACTCCATTGTTTTCTGTCCTTCCAAAGTTTGCGAAACGTTCAAGTTCAATCTTTAATCGTTCTCCATTAATAGATAATTTTTGTTTTTGCATAGTATCACTCCTGTTTAAAAGTCTAAAGTTTAATTAGAGTTTTTTTTTCAATAAAATCCAGATCTCTAATTATTTAATTTTTAGAGAAGGAATTTTCTAAAAATTCATAATATGATAATAGTCATTTAATAATCTTATGTCAATTGTATTTGTTCGTTTAATCATATATTTTTATATGCAATAAATAGATGAAAACATAATAATTTAATTTATCGGAAACGATTTTTAGTGCATAAACAAAAATTGAATGCCAAGAAACATGCAATTGCATTGGATATAAATCTGTAGAATGCCTTATTAGTTAAGACTAAATTCCACCTTAAGTATACTTATTTTTAAAAAGGTATTACCTAAATCTTAAATTTAGGATGAAAGAATCGAGTGAAAAGGATGTCTAATTTTCATAGAGAATTCATTTTTGGGAAATATAAAAATTGTTTGCGGAATAATTATATATTATTTATGCAATTAATCATGTTGACAATGAATTAATAATACAATATTATAATATTTATATTTTTCGAAAAATTTAGCTTATTATATATTTTAGTAATTTTATAATTTCATATTTAGAATTTTAAGGAGGTGAGAGTGAAAATTTATTGGGGAAATTTCAGAGATTAAAAAAGTTTTATAATTTTTGGGCAGCTTAAGCGGACAGGAATTGTGGATAAAAAAGAAAATAACATGTTATATAAAATTAAATTTGTAAGGAGGGTCTCATTATGCATATGAATAGAATTAAAAACAGAACGATTTCACTAGATGATTTGACAAAAAACTTTTCTGAAATGGAGCCTGATTTAACGGAGAAAGAAACGTTGGAGGAAGCGAATCGGTGCCTTTATTGTTATGATGCACCTTGCATTAAAGCATGTCCAACAGGCATTGATATCCCTTCTTTTATTAAAAAGATTGCTTCAGGGAATTTAAAAGGCTCTGCACGAGTAATTATGGAGGCAAATCCTGTTGGTGCTACGTGTTCGAGAGTATGTCCTACAGAAGAGTTATGTGAAGGAGCTTGTGTACTAAATGATGCATCTCTTCCAATTATGATTGGAAATCTCCAACGCCATGCAACAAATTGGGCTATTAAAAATAACGAACTACTGTTTAAACCAGGTAAATTAAACGGAAAAACCGTAGCTGTTATAGGCGGAGGTCCTGCGGGATTATCAGCAGCTCGAGAGCTTGCGCGTTTAGGATATAAAGTTACCATTTTTGAAGCGAAAGAAAAAGCAGGAGGATTAGATACATATGGCATAGTTTCCTTTCGATTGCCACAAGAAATTTCCCTTTGGGAAGTAGAACAAGTGGAAAAGCTTGGCGTTGAAATCCAAACAAATGTAAAAGTTGGTCAAGATATACAGGTTGATGAAATTGTAAATCGTTACGATGCTGTCGTTTTAGCAATTGGCATGTCAAAAGTTCCAATGCTTGGACTTGAAGGAGAGGAATTAGAAGGGGTATATGATGCTATTCAATTTGTAGAAAGCACGAAAGTCCCACCACTTAGCGAGCAATTTATCAGCAAAAAAATTGCAGTAATTGGAGCTGGCAATACAGCTATTGATGCAGCGACATGTTCGGTGCGATTAGGTGCAGAAAAAGTACAGATGGTCTATAGACGTACAGAGGAAGAAATGACAGCATACGATTTTGAATTTGAATTTGCCAAGCAGGATGGTATTGAATTTAGATGGTTGACACAGCCAATAAAAATTATTGGAGATGAAAGCGGCACGGTGAAACAGCTAGAATGCATCAAAATGGTGCTTGGAGAACCAGATAGTTCTGGTCGCCGTCGTCCTGTGCCTGTAGAAGGATCCGAATTTGTAATGGAAGTTGACGCGGTGATTAAAGCTGTCGGACAAAATCGTTATATAGAGTTAATTGAATCATTGGGCCTTAAGCATAACAGAGGGATTGTGAAAATCGATACAGAAACCTTTCAAACTTCTAATCCTAAGGTATACGCTGCTGGAGATGTTATCTTTGGAGATGGACAAGGGGAAGCAATGGTTGTCACAGCCGCACAACAAGGTAAAAAGGCTGCTCATGCTATTCATATGAATTTCTTTGGTTCCGTTATCGCAACAGTTTAAATAAATATTGTTTCATAAATAAAGGAGGAAGTAATATGGCAGATTTACGTGTTAATTTTGCTGGCATTAAAGCACCAAATCCATTTTGGCTTGCATCTGCACCGCCTACAAATTCGGGTTATCAAGTGCAAAGAGCATTTGAGGCAGGCTGGGGAGGAGCTGTTTGGAAAACACTGGGTGATCCTATTATCAATGTGTCTTCTCGTTTTTCCGCGATGCATTTTAATGGACAGCGTGTAGCCGGATTCAACAATATTGAATTAATTACAGACAGACCACTTGAAGTGAATTTACAAGAAATATATGAAACAAAAAAGAAATACCCGAACCATGCAGTTATCGCTTCCTTAATGGTTGAACCAAATCAAGAGAAATGGCATGAAATTGTGAAAAAAGTCGAAGCAGTAGGCGTCGATGGACTAGAATTGAACTTTGGCTGCCCTCATGGCATGGCGGAACGTGGAATGGGAGCTGCATCTGGTCAAGTGCCAGAGTTAGTGGAAAAACAAACATACTGGGTAAAAGAAGTGGCAACGACCCCTGTTATTGTTAAGTTGACGCCTAATATTACTGATATTACGGCAACTGCATATGCGGCTGTACAAGGTGGAGCAGATGCTATTAGTATGATTAATACGATTAACAGTTTAATGGGTGTAGATATTGATACATGGAATACTGTTCCAAATGTAGGTGGAAAAGGAGCACACGGAGGATATTGTGGACCTGCTGTAAAACCAATTGCATTAAATATGGTGGGAGAATGCGCAAGAGATAACAGGATTAATGTACCAATATCTGGTATTGGAGGTATCTCTAACTGGAAGGATACAGTTGAATTTATGCTGATGGGGTCAGGAAGTGTACAAGTTTGTACAGCAGCTATGCATCACGGCTTTAGAATTGTAGAAGATATGATTGATGGTTTGAATAATTACTTAGATACAAAAGGAATTTCATCTGTTGAAGAGATCGTTGGGAAATCGGTGGAGAAATATTCTGATTGGGGGAACCTGAACTTAAATTATAAAGTGGTTGCTCGAATTAATAATGATGTTTGTATTAACTGCAATAAGTGTCATATTGCATGCGAAGACACATCGCATCAGTGTATTGATATGCTGACTTCAGAAAATGGAAACTCCTATCTGGAAGTTCGTGAAGAGGATTGCGTCGGATGTAACCTTTGTTCCATTGTGTGTCCAGCTGAAGGAGCAATTAACATGATTGAAGTTCCAAACGGAAAACCTATGACTTGGAACGAACGTCAAACAGCTATTCAAAAACTTAACCAAAATATAGTGCATTTGGGCTGATAGTAGGAAGAACAAGCAAGGAATGGAGCATTTTTGGGAGGAGTTGAAATAGATGAAGAAAGTGATAAAAAATGGAACTATTGTAACAGCAGCTGATATATATGAAGCAGATGTTTTAATTGAAGAGGAGAAAATTACTGCGATTGGCTATAACTTGAATGAAGCTGACGCCGAAATAATTGATGCAAAAGGGTCCTATTTATTCCCAGGTGGAATTGATCCTCATACACACCTGGATATGCCATTTGGTGGAACGGTCACAGCTGACGATTTTGAAACAGGAACGATTGCAGCTGCTTATGGCGGAACGACGACAGTTATTGATTTTTGCTTAACGAGTAAAGGAGAGCCATTAAAAAATTCTATTCAGAAATGGCGGAATAAATCAGAGAACAAAGCGGTTATTGATTATGGATTCCATCTAATGATCAGCGAAGTAAACGATAATGTATTACGTGAAATTCCAGAAATCATTGAAGAAGAAGGGATCACTTCTTTTAAAGTTTTTATGGCATATAAAAATGTATTTCAGGCTAGTGATGCAACTTTATTCCGAACACTTATCACAGCGAAAGAGCATGGGGCGCTCGTTATGGTTCATGCAGAAAATGGTGATGTAATTGACTATTTAGTAAACAAAGCGTTGGAGGAAGGCAATACAGAGCCAATCTATCATGCTTTAACAAGACCACCGGAGTTAGAAGGAGAAGCAACGGGACGGGCAGCAGAATTAACAGGGCTTATTGATTCCCAATTGTATGTTGTTCACGTATCATGCGCAAATGCTGTCGAAAAAATTGCAGAAGCCCGACAAAAGGGATATCAAGTATGGGGGGAGACTTGTCCGCAATATTTAGTGCTTGATCAATCGTACTTAGAAAAGCCAGATTTTGAAGGAGCCAAATATGTATGGTCGCCGCCACTTCGTGAAAAATGGAATCAAGAAGTTTTGTGGAATGCATTAAAGAGTGGACAACTGCAAACACTGGGATCTGATCAATGTTCCTTTCATTTTAAAGGTCAAAAAGAGTTAGGCCGAGGAGATTTTTCCAAAATTCCGAATGGAGGTCCGATTATCGAAGATCGCTTTAGCCTATTCTTCTCAGAAGGTGTTAAAAAAGGCCGTATTTCCCTCAATCAATTTGTAGATATAACCTCAACACGAGCTGCAAAACTATTTGGGTTATTTCCTAAAAAAGGAACGATTGCAGTGGGAAGTGATGCAGATATCGTTATCTTTGATCCGAATAAGAAGCGTATACTTTCAGTTGAAACACATCATATGAATGTTGACTACAACCCATTTGAAGGAATGGAAATTACAGGTGAACCAATCTCGGTTTTATCGAGGGGAGAATTTGTAATCCGGGAAAAAGTGTATGTTGGAAATCCGGGAGCAGGAAAATATTTAAAACGAAAGCGATTTGAAGGCAGAAATCAAGAAGAAAATAAATCCGTTCAAAATGTATGAAAATAACTTACTTGAATCAATAGAATTACAGTTGGACGAAATTTGGAAATTGCTTAATCACGTAATATTAAAAGAAATAGTATAAAAAATAAATAATAATCTAAGTTTGAAATATTCGTTAATCGTTAGAGGAGGAAGCGGATGTCTGCATATAAAGAATTTCTAGAGGAGAAAGAGAAACTAGATAAATTGGTTTCCGAGGGGTATCGAATTTCAGGAATAAACGAAAATTTAAGTGGTGCTTTTCTGAAGTTTGAACGTTTGGATAGTAAAGGAACAGAAAAGAAAGAGATTAGTATATTTACAGCAGATGCAAGAAAGCATTTTTCAGCTATCCTTATCGAACAGCAAAGAGAGAGTTAACACGCAGGATTATTTCGATCAAGAGATGGTTTGTCTAATATAAAAAATGACGATCCAATTTTGTAATAAGCATATTATTATAACCGCAGTTTCGGAGTCTTTAAGCAAATTAGGCTTGGATTTTTCGTTAGGGATGTTGCGTATTTCTAGATGAAATATGGATGAAGGCATCCCTTTTTATCTCTTTCAATCTTTAAAAGCGAATACATCTAAGGGGTGAGTGTCTGATGTTATCAAAAGAACAAGTGTTAAATGTATTAGACAAGGTGAAAGATCCGGTTTTACAGAATAGCATAACGGTTCAAGAGGTGAAAATTAAAGAAAATCATGTAAGTATAAAAGTCTTGCTGACAAAAGCCAACTCTTCCGCCCATATAAAAGTTCAACAAGAGATTGTGCGCTTATTAAAGGAAGTTGGTGCTGAAACAGTTGGCCTGCGCTTTGAAGAGTTGAATAAAGAAGATCCTACTTTAGCAGAGAAAAAACAGGTGAAATCTAGTATTCCATCTCTTCTTTCTTCTAACAGTCAGACTTCCTTTATTACCGTAGCAAGTGGAAAAGGAGGTGTTGGCAAATCAACGGTTTCCGCTAACCTTGCTGTAGCGCTCAGCCGTCTTGGCAAGAGAGTTGGTTTAATAGATGCTGATATTTACGGATTCAGTATTCCGAATATGATGGGAATAGAAACAAGACCTGAAATAAAAGAAGGAAAAATAGTTCCTCCTGAACGATTCGGTGTCAAAGTCATGTCAATGGATTATTTTATTGAAGATAATTCTCCTGTGATCTGGCGTGGTCCTATGCTAGGAAAAATGTTAAACAGCTTTTTCAGTGAAGTTGAGTGGGGAGAGCTAGATTATTTGCTGCTTGATTTGCCTCCGGGAACGGGTGATGTTGCTCTTGATGTCCATTCACTGCTTCCAACTTCTAAAGAGATCATTGTAACGACTCCACATCCAACCGCTGCGTTTGTTGCTGTCCGTGCCGGAGTGATGGCTAGGAAATCAAATCATGAAATATTAGGTGTAGTAGAGAATATGGCTTACTTTGAAAGTAACATGACAGGTGAGAGGGAGTATGTTTTTGGTCGTGGTGGAGGAGAAAAGCTGGTAGAAGAATTATCAACTGATTTACTTGGGAAATTGCCGCTTTCTCCACCTAATGATTCCACCGATTTTGCCCCTTCCATTTATGGAACGGAACATCCATTAGCTGAATTATACAAATTGATGGCCGAAAAGGTAACGAAAAAAGCAAAAGATGTCCAGCTTATATAAAGTAGTTATTAAGAATGTATTGATGAGTTCGATAACACGTGAAAAAATAACGGTATTGGTAGTAAGAAGTGATTAGAATGCTGGTGAAAAGATAAGGTAACAGTGTATAATTCGTATATATTTATAAGGGGCTTGGATGAATACTGTAAACTCAAAGGAGGAACTGTCTCAGGAACGTTTCATGTGATCAAAATGGTTGTTCCTCGATAGACAAACGTTTTCAATCAGCATGGAAGTTTGTAGTCTTATTTTTTGATACTATGAGAAGTCAATTGGAACAATTGGCTTCTTTTTTCAGTGTGACAAGACCAATCCAGCGCATATACTAGAAGGGTCCTGCATAATGACTAGCACTTGGAATTTTGGGCATTGTATCTTGACTTTATGTAAAATTCAACTGATAAACTTTCTTTATTCTTTTCTATTTTTGCTGTCTGATGTCATAAGGAGTTGTTGTCCCTTGTTCTTGTTAAGTCCTTGATATTAAAGTGAAAATTAATTTCAATATCACTAATTTGCTGTTCTGGATAATAGGACACATAATAAACTAATTTATCGTCAACATAATAAACAATGCTATCATAATGGTGAAATAAAACATATTCTTTTATTATATTTTTCATTTGCTCCTTTAACTGCAGAGAACCCTGTTTGGATTTTAGGTCTGGAAAATTGTCGTTATGATATTTCCACTCAAAAGCATCCTTTCTCAAGTTCTTTTCAGTATATCTATAATTTAAAATTAAAGGATTTTTCATGGTTAATTGTTGTTTAAGAATGGCTGCTTGTCCAGTTTTTCTTTCAGCTTCTGCATGGCAAAAAGCATACTGGATTGCTAGTTCAATGTCACTTACTAAGTAAATTCCCGACCCAAAAACCGACTTTGCAGCGATTCCTTTCTGAAAACATCTGAACTCAGCACGGTCATATTTTTGCTTATGAATAACTTCTCTTGCTTCTTCAGATCCAATTCCTCGGTATACGATTCTTTTCAAAGATAACACCTCTTTATGCATGTTGTAGATAGAATTACTTATTAGCCTTAAGTATTTGCGGAAAATTTTTAATAAGAGAAAATGACAACTAAATCAATAAGTTACCCCATAATTTATTAATCAAGAAAGTAGTATAATACTCAATAATACTACATTTCTAAATGGAATACATCTCGTATGTTATATTTTCTGACATGGAATATTTAACAATTAAAAGCACAGATATATTAAACTTTATATAGAAGTCTAAGGAAGTTTTGTACAAAAATAAACAATTTCGGATTAATTATAAAGATTAATAATTATTTTATAATATTGAAAATCCTCGCAATTAAAAGTTTTCTTATGTAACAGCTGCCTTCAAGGAGGTAACAATATATGTAAACCAACATTTCTGTTCATATTCTTTTGGTGTTTTGTTGGCTTAGCTACTTCTAGTTTCCTAAAAAGAAGACCTTATACTAGTATCTTCTAGCAGGATCCAATGACAGCCTCTAATTAAAAGGAGGACGAATTGTTGTTCTAGAAGAGGAAGAATTTCATATGAAAGAAGGAGACAGCATTCATTTTCTAAGTACGACACCCCACCGCTACATCAACCGAGGAAATCTATTTGGGTAATGACTACTCCTTAGAAGGGATTAGACTCTAATGTCTCATAATAGAGGAGATATAAAGCAATGACAGAAATCACATTTTTAGCTTCATCAAAACCATTTGAAATACCAGATGAAATCGACAATAATCAAAAAGTTTTGAACGTTTAGAAGATGTTATCTTTTTCACTGTTCATCTAACAAATTACACAAAAACCATGTTAGATTATCTTACGTGGTTTTGGATTTGAAAAATTTTTTGTGATATATTATATCAAATGATTGATAATATTTGTTGGAAACTACATAAAATTCCTCAGAATCTAAGAGAGGACACAGAAGCATCATGAATGGTATTTTAAATATAAATAAAGTGACTAGTCTTTCTAAAGAACAGTGTGATTGTATTGAAAATCTCTCCCGGAATCTTCAAATAATTGCGGATGTTTCTCAAGCTGACATCTTTATTGATTGTCTCTCGCCAGAAGGGAATGCTGCTATTGTTGTTGCGGAGGCACATCCAACTACAACACAGTCGTTGTATAAAAATAGTGTCCTAGGGCAAATTGCGTATGAAGAATCGGAACCAGGTGTTTTATTTAGCTTAAGAACAGGTAAGCCTGTTATTGGTTCAAGAGGTATATCCCAAGAATATGTTGTCATTCAGCAGGATATTGTTCCTATTACTGATTCATCAGGAGGGACTTTTGCTGTCTTAATTAAAGAGCGTGATATTTCATCAGCTGTTCAGACTCAGCAAAAAGTAAAAAAATTGATGAAGGCCGCAAATAGTGTAGAAAAGAAACAGGTTATTCAATCAATTGTGATTCAAGAGATTCATCATAGAGTAAAAAATAATTTGCAGGTTATTTCTAGTTTGCTTCGCTTGCAAATGCGGCGTTCTTCTTCAAAGGATGTCGCAGAGGTCTTTCAGGATAGCATATCTCGAATTTCCAGCATGGCAATGGTTCATGACTATCTAGCACAAAATGGGATCGAAGAAGTAGATGCAAAATTTGTTATAGAGCAAATTGCTTCATTATTAATCTCTTCATCTAGTATCCCAGGACAGGATATTCATGTTTCCGTTTATGGAGATTCTCTACTATTGCCTTCGAATCGGGCTACCTCTGTTGCATTAATTGTCAATGAATTAATCCAAAATAGTATCAAACATGCTTTTGGTTCGCGCAGTAAAGGAATGATTGACATATATGTTAATTGCCGAAAGCAAATGGCAACCATAACTGTTAATGATGATGGCTGTGGAATGGACGAGGCAGTTAGATCTCGTAAAAAGTCTTCTTTAGGATTAAAGCTTGTCGAGCTTCTGGTAGAAGAAGAGTTAGAGGGAATACTGTCCTATTTTCATTCTAATCAAGGAACAAAGGTGTCCATTACTTTTCCAATTATAGACAAGGTGATGTAATGAAACACAAAATTATGATAGTAGATGATGAGCTGATTACAAGGCTCGATATGAAAGAGATGCTTGAAGGTCATAATTATGATGTGGTCGGCGAAGGAAAAAATGGGGAAGAAGCGATAGAAAAAGCATATTCATTGAAACCAGATTTAATTATTATGGATGTTAAAATGCCGCGTGTAGATGGCATTAAAGCCTCTTCTATTATTAAAGGATTTTCGGATTGTGCTATTTTGCTTCTTACCGCTTACAGCCACTTTGATCTAGTAGAAGAAGCGAAAAAAGCAAATATTAATGCTTTTCTAGTCAAGCCAATTAAGGAAAGAGAGTTGCTTCCAGCTGTTGAAATTGCCTTAAATCAACGTGAGCAATTTCTTCTTTTACAAGATAAAATTGATAATCTTGAACAGAAAATGGCTGAACGAAAACTAATTGAAAAAGCAAAAGGCTTGCTTATGCAGCAGCGGAATTGCAGTGAGAAACAAGCATACCATCTCATGCAGAAAGCAAGTATGAAAAAGCAAATTCCTTTAGTAAAGATCGCGAAGGAGATTATAAAACAAGTTCATAAAGCATAAAGCAATGGCGCTTTGCAGCAGCTCTATTCTAATAAATAGAATAGGGTTGGTTCAAGGTGCTTTTTTGTGTTTTAGGAGGGCAGTTATGAGTGATAGATGGATAACAAGTATTGGAATTGATATTGGAACAAGCACAACTAAATTTATTGTAAGCCACTTGCTTATTGGGGAACAGGGTGATCGATTCAGCCTTCCAACATGTCAAATCGTTGACCGCAAAATTATGTATACTAGTCCTATTTATACAACTCCATTAAAGAATGAATATGAAATTGATATGGATCACTTAGCTTCGTTATTAGCCGAGGAGTATGAAGTGTCCCATACAAGCTTGACGGATGTAAAAGCGGGAGCCGTTATTATAACGGGTGAAACGGCTCAAAAAGAGAACGCTCAAACGCTTATTCACTATTTAGCGGACCGTGCAGGTGATTTTGTTGTTGCCACAGCAGGCGCTGATTTAGAAGGGATTTTAGCGGGAAAAGGATCAGGAGCAATGCAGCGTTCCCAAGAAATTGAAGGGGTTGTGGCTAATGTCGATATAGGTGGAGGCACCGCAAATGTTGCGTTATTTCAATATGGAAGAGCCATTCAGTCATTTACTTTTCATATTGGAGGCAGGCTCATACGGCTAAGTGATGATGGGGAAATCCAATACATTTCACCACATATAAAGCCTTGGCTTAAAGCCAATCATTTTAACCTGGAAGTTGGGGGAGTTGCTGATTTTGAAAAGCTTAAACAATTGACCATTTGCATGAACGAAAGTATGCTTTCCTATCTAACTGGTTCACCAAAATTTGAGGCGCAGTTATTGTTGCTAGAGCCGCCTTCTAGAGCGATTTATCCAATCAATGAAATCTTTGTTTCAGGTGGAATTGGTCAAATGATGGATGAACAAATCAGTCAACTAAAAGAAGTGACAAAGCATGGAGATATGGGACCATTACTTGCTACTGTGTTAAAGGCTGTTGCTCCAAAATATGTGGTGCCAATCAAAAAAGCAGCTGAAACGACACGAGCTACTGTCATTGGAGCTGGAATGCAAAATACGGAGGTAAGCGGTGCAACCGTGTTTGTTGAGGATTCTCTTTTGCCGCTTAAAAATATTCCGATGGTAAAGGTGCCTGTCGCAGAAAACGGAAAATGGCATAGCGAATCCTTTCAAATCCGTTTACAAGATGCCGTAGTCCAAGCAAAGAAACTATATGATGAGAAGCAGGATCCTCCATTTGCGATTGCTTTATCATCCGTTCCATATTGCACATATAAAATGCTGCAGTGCTTGGCTCAATCGCTCTATGAACAGTTTACCACTAATTTTCCAGATGCAGGAAAGCTGGTGGTCATTTGTGAAAATGATATGGCTAAGGCGTTAGGACAAGCTTTGGCGAAAAGGGGGAAACAGAAGCTTCACGTTATTTGCATAGATCAAATTGATTTCACTTACGGAGACTACATTGACTTAGGGCTGCCCGTAGCCAAAGAGGCAATTTCGATTTCGATTAAAACGTTGGCTTTTTAATGGAAAAGGGGACGGAGCTACGTCAATTTAATGGGAACAAAACGACCGATAGTGCTTAGTAGCTTGTTTTTTACCCTTATTAAGGTTGGAAGCCGCCTTTATTAGGTTAGAATCTGCCTTTTCCATGTTAGAAGGTGAAGACGAGGAACGCGTCTTCATGTGAATTTTGTAAAATGAAAATAACCTGAGGTGATATTAATGTATAAAAAAACGAATCTATTAGGCAACACCTATCAGTTTCGTAGTTTAAAAGAAATCATGGCGAAAGCGAATGAAGAGCGTTCGGGCGACCAGCTAGCAGGCATTAGCGCTGAAAATATGAAAGAACGGATGGCAGCAAAGATCGTATTAGCAAACATCACGTTGGCAGAAATTCGAATTCATCCATTGCTTCCTCCAGAACAGGATGAGGTTTCAAGAATCATTGAGGAAAATGTCGATGAAAAAGTTTATGAGACTGTTAAAAATTGGACAGTGGCTGACTTGAGAGAGTATATCCTAAATGATCAAAAGAGCGGCAGCGACCTTTTGTATCTCAGCAAGGGATTAACAAGTGAAATGATTGCCGCTGCGGCAAAAATTATGTCCAATTTGGATTTAATTCAAGCCGCTTCCAAAATAAAGGTCATTACCCATTGTCAAACAAAAATTGGCCAAAAAGGAGTATTGGCTTCACGAGCACAGCCAAATCATCCATCTGATCATTTACATGGGATGCGTGCATCCCTGTATGAAGCGTTGAGTTATGGAGTAGGGGACGCTGTGATTGGCATTAATCCGGTGATTGATACGACGGATAATATTTATGGTCTATTATGTGAAACGAAGGATGTGATCAACCAGTTTGCGATTCCAACCCAAAACTGTGTGTTGTCCCATGTTACAAGCCAAATGAGAGCGATTGAAAAAGGAGCTCCTGCTGATCTTATTTTTCAAAGCTTAGCTGGCACACAGGCTGGCAATGAATCATTTGGAATCTCTGGTTCTATGCTAAATGAAGCATCAGAGCTGATTCGTGAAAAAGGATCTGCAGTTGGTCCAAACCGGTGGTATTTTGAAACTGGCCAAGGTTCTGAATTATCCGCTGAAGCACATTTTGACATTGATCAAGTCACGCTAGAGGCAAGGTGCTACGGACTTGCAAAACATTATCAGCCCTTTATGGTAAACACAGTTGTTGGGTTTATTGGGCCGGAATATTTGTATAACAGCAAGCAAGTAATTCGTGCAGGGCTGGAAGACCATTTTATGGGAAAAATGCATGGTTTGCCGATGGGGGTGGATGTTTGCTACACGAATCATATGAAAGCAGATCAAAATGATATGGACAATCTTAGCATGCTATTGACCTCAGCTGGGGTCAACTTTGTCATCGGTGTGCCAATGGCAGACGATTGTATGCTGAATTACCAATCGTTAAGCTACCATGATATTGCGACACTACGCAGTGTTGCTCGTTTAAGTCCAACTCCAGAATTTTCACGATGGCTTGAAAAACAAGGAATTACAGAAGGAGGAAAGTTAACCAAGATTGCTGGTGATCCTACTTTATTTTTAAAAAAAGCATAAGTTTAGGAGGGGAAAGGTATGAGAAAGTTTGAAGAAATGGATCCTTTGTTAAATTTGAAGAAATTTACTCCAGCTCGAATTGGAGTTGGAAGAACAGGGACAAGGCCTTTAACAAAAGACTATTTATCATTTCGAGTTGATCATGCAGCAGCTGTTGATACGGTATATGGGGAAGTTTCAAACGAGTTGCTGGAACAGTTAAACCTCTTTTCCATTGAAACTTGCTATGAAACGAAAGAAAGATATCTACAACGTCCTGATCAAGGGAGAATTTTATCAGAAGAAGGGAAAAAGACGATTCAAGCGCGTTGTTTGCAGCATCCTCAAGTCCAAATTGTCGTCTCAGATGGATTAAGTGCCAATGCAATTGAAGAAAATATCATGGATGTCTATCCAGCATTGCTTGATTCACTAGATTCCTATGAATTAAAAGCAGGAACTCCTTTCTTTGTTAAAGGTGGAAGAGTTGGGTGTATGGATGCAATTGGAGAAATAGTAAAACCAGAAGCTTTTATTCTATTAATTGGCGAGCGTCCTGGATTAGTCTGCGCCCATTCTCTTAGTGCTTATATGTGCTACAAGCCGCGAAAAGGAACGAAAGAGTCTGACAGAATGGTGATCTCCAATATTCATCGAAGAGGGACTCCGCCTATTGAGGCAGCTGCTCATATGGGGACGATTATTAGTCAAATGTTGAAACAAAAAACAAGTGGCGTAGGCCTAGTTATTTAAGGGGGAAGAAAGTATATGCAAACAAATGAGCTGAAAAAACATTTAAAACCGATTCATTTATGGGCGATTGCGGTAGGGATGGTTATTTCTGGACAATATTTTGGCTGGAATTATGGATTTGAACAAGGTGGAATTATTGGCTTAGCCATTGCAGTTGTTATTGTTACAGTTTTCTATACGACGTTTATTTTTAGCTATTCAGAGCTGTCCACTTCTATTCCAAATGCTGGCGGACCGTCTGCGTATGCGAGGCGTGCATTAGGGCCTTTCGGTGGATTTATAGCAGGGATCGCTTGTTTATTAGAATTTGTTTTTGCTCCTCCAGCTATTGCGGTTTCAACAGGAGCCTATCTTCACTTTTTAATTCCTGCCATTAATCCAGTTTATGCGACAGTTGGCGTGTTTATCTTTTTCATTTTAATTAATTTAATCGGAGTGAAAGAAGCAGCAGTAATTGAATTAGTTGCAACGATTGTAGCTTTAATTGGTTTGGCTATTTATTATGTAATGGGATTGCCTCATGTTAAAATGAACAATATATTTAATGATGCTTCCTTTGTAAACGGGGGAACAGGCATCTTTGCAGCGATACCATTTGCTGTTTGGTTTTATTTAGCGATTGAAGGCGGTGCTATGGCAGCGGAAGAGGTAGAAAATCCAAAAAAAGATATTCCAAAAGGATTTATTAGCGGGATTTTAACATTAGCGATAGCGACGTTGTTTACGTTATTTGTAACAGCAGGTTTAGGAGGCGGAAGCGGAAAGCCAGCCGATTATCCATTGCCACAAGCATTATCATCTGTATATGGAGAGGGCAGTGTGATTCCAACCGTTGTAGCGATTATTGGCTTATTTGGATTAATTGCCAGTCTGCATGGGATTATTTTAGGCTACTCAAGACAAACTTACGCGTTGGCAAGGGACGGTTATTTCCCACGTGTGCTAGCTAAAGTCAATAAAAAGGGCGTACCTGTTTGGGGTCTATTATTGCCGGGAGCTATTGCTGTCATTTGTGCAGGTTCTGCAACATTTGCCAATGCTTTAATTATTTTATCTGTCTTTGGTGCTGTCATGATGTATTGCATCAGTATGATATCACTCTTTATTTTGCGTAAAAAAGAACCGAATCTGGAACGTCCATTTAAAGTAACCTATCCAATTGTTCCAGGAATAGCTCTAATACTTGGTTTAATCTGTCTATATAGTATAGTAAGATACAGTGTCTTTACCACTTCAATGTCCATTTTTGGAATGGATGTTTCCTTAACGAATGTAATTGGCATTATTTTTATCGCATCTATTTTGTATTATTTTGTTTATGGTGCAAAACAAATAGAACCATTATCCATCACCGAATCGTATATGATTTCAAGAGATGAACCAGCGGAAAAATAAAGATAACTTTCTTTAATATGAAATAAATTAGACGAAAAAATAACCGTCCCTAAATTGAGGTGATGGTTATTTTTTTATATTTTTATAGTTAAGATTATTTTTCGCTCAAATACGCTGAGGATAGAATTGAACTTCGCTATTTGAATTCTTCCACTTTTTTCTTGAACTATTTTGAATAAAGGAGTATGACATAAATAGGTAGTAGAAAAAGATGAAAGGAAGTTAGTTTAGATGCCACTAATTGATATTCCTTTAGAAGAATTAAAAAGATACGAGGGCAGAAATCCTCGACCAGCAGATTTTGATGACTACTGGGATCGAGCTCTTGCAGAAATGAGATTGGATGATGCAAATGTTGAACTTATTCCTAGTGAGTTTCAGGTTCCTTTTGCTGATTGTTATGATCTATATTTTACAGGTGTACGAGGAGCGCGGATTCATGTTAAATATGTGAAACCAAAGGAATTGTCTAAACCTCATCCAGCTGTTATTCAATTTCATGGCTATTCTGGCAACTCTGGCGATTGGTCTGAAAAATTAGTATACGCTGCTCTTGGATTTTCGGTATTTGCGATGGATTGTCGAGGACAAGGCGGGAACTCAACTGATTCAGGAGGTGTCAAAGGAAATACTTTTCAAGGCCATATTATTAGAGGGTTGGATGACGAACCTGATCATTTATTATTTCGTCATATATTTCTAGATGCTGCACAGCTTGCTTCCATTGTCATGAATTTGCCCGAAGTTGACCCTGATCGTGTTGCCGCTACAGGATGGTCACAAGGCGGGGCTTTAACGATTGCGTGTGCAGCGCTTGAACCACGAATTAAAAGGTTAGCGCCAGTCTATCCCTTTTTAAGTGATTATAAGCGGGTATGGGAGATGGATTTGGCAGAAAATGCTTATGAAGAGCTTCGTACTTATTTTCGCAAGTTTGATCCTCAGCATAAAAGGGAAAAGGAGATATTTACAAAGCTTGGTTATATTGATATCCAACATTTATCTTCAAGAATTCAGGGAGAGGTTTTAATGGGAACGGGATTGATGGATACGATTTGTCCTCCATCTACGCAGTTTGCTGCCTATAACAAAATAAATTCTCCGAAGCGCCTAGAGATATTTCCCGATTTTGGACACGAAAATCTTCCTGGACTTAATGATATCATCCTGCAATTTTTGAAAGAGATTTAAATAGAAGTAAACGCATGTATAACACATGTATTTCAGACTGTAGACAACCCTCTTATTAAGGTGAGTTTTCCTACAGTCTTTTTTGGCTCTTTTAAACTTAGCTGTTAATTTCGACTCCAGGCGTACGCTTTCCGTGGGCGGTTCGAGAGCCTCCTCTGTTGGGTCTCCCTTTGACTCGTTTATACCATAGGAGCTGTATACGACGAGGAGGAGGCTCGACGCTTGCTAAACGGACAAAGTGTATACAGGCTGCGCGTTTAAAAGCAACAATCTATACGAAAAAAGCATTTTTTTAAAAAAAATTTTCAAAAGGATTGACTTTATATAATCTCTGTAATATTATTATCTCATATTCAAGATAATTTAATTCGAGATAAATTGCTAGGGGGGCTGAGATGAATGAAGAATTAGCGCTTAAAACTTCTGCGATGCTTTTTAAAGCAGCAAGGTCCATTCAGAATAAGATGAAAATCAATTTACAAAAATACGGTTTAACATTAACAGAGTTTTCAGTATTAGAAATACTGTATCAAAAAGGGAAACAAACGGTTCAGCAAATTTCAAAAGGCGCTTTCCTTGCAAGTAGTTCGATGACCTATGTCATTGATAAGCTGCAGGAAAGAGAGTTATTAGAACGAACTGATTGTCGCAAGGATCGAAGAACTGTTCATGTGTCTATTACGGTTAAAGGGAAAGCCTTAATGGATCGATGTATTCCTGATCATGGAAAATGTATTCAGGCGCTTTTTCGAGAAATAAATCTTGAAGAGAAAAAAATAATCATTAGCTTACTTGAAAAAATGGGATAAAAAACATATTATTTAGGAGGAAAAAAAGATGATGGATTTAGGATTATTAGTTATTCGATTGGTGATTGGATTATTATTTATTGGTCATGGTGCTCAAAAGCTGTTTGGATGGTTTGGCGGCTATGGTTTAAAAGGAACAGGCGGATGGTTTGAATCCATTGGGATGAAACCTGGTTACACAGTAGCATTATTCGCTGGATTATCAGAGTTAATTGGTGGAATTTTATTTGCAGCAGGGTTGCTGACACCTATTGGAGGAATTCTTATAGCAGCAACAATGGTAATGGCAATTGCAAAGGTTCACGGTGCAAATGGGCTTTGGGCAACTCAAAATGGATATGAGTATAACTTAACATTAATAGCAGCAGCGATTGGGATTGCGCTTATCGGTCCAGGTCAATATGCAATAGATGCTTTTTTATTCTAAAATATCTCGAAATGAAGATACTTTAATTTGAAATAAAAAAGGGGTCAGACCCCTCAAAAAGAAAGGATGAAACAAAATGTCAAAACAATCAATGGGTATTCACCATATTACAGCTATTGTCGGCCACCCTCAGGAAAATGTCGATTTTTATGCAGGAGTGTTAGGGTTGCGTTTAGTAAAGCAAACCGTGAATTTTGATGATCCGAAAACATATCACCTTTATTTTGGAAATGATGGAGGAAAGCCAGGAACGATTATTACGTTTTTCCCATGGCCAGGCGCGCATCGCGGAAAAATTGGAGATGGGCAAGTAGGAGTGACATCTTATGTCGTTCCAAAAGGCGCCTTAGCATTTTGGGAAAAAAGACTCGATCAGTTTCATATTTCATATAGCAAAATGCAGCGGTTTGGAGAGGAATATTTAGAGTTTGATGATCCACACGGATTGCATTTGGAATTAGTGGAAAGAGAAGAAGGGGAAAACAATACTTGGAGCTTTGGAGGGGTGACACCTGACGTAGCGATTAAAGGATTCGGAGGAGCGGTGCTTTTGTCAGCAAAACCAGAACAAACAGCTGAACTGCTAGAAAGCGTCATGGGTCTTACAAAAGTTGGTGAAGAAGGAGATTTTGTTCGCTTCAGAGCCTCTGGTGATATTGGGAATATCATTGACTTGAAATTAACTTCCATTGGCCATGGAAATATGGGGGCCGGTACGGTTCATCATATTGCATGGCGTGCAAAAGATGATCAGGATCAATTAGACTGGAAGAAACACGTAGAAAAAAACGGGTATGACGTTACACCTGTTAAAGATCGAAATTATTTCAATGCCATATACTTTAGAGAGCATGGCGAGATTTTATTTGAAATCGCTACAGATCCTCCAGGATTTGCCCATGATGAATCAGAAGAAACAATGGGGACGGCATTAATGCTGCCATCGCAATATGAACCTTATAGAGAAAGAATTGAACATGCTTTGATTCCAATTGAAGTGAAGGGGTCAAAGTAATAGGAAAGGGGTCAGGGCTCGTACGCCTGACCCTTGTTGCTTTAATGTAAAAGTGAATAATTAAAGTAGCCTTTGGCGGTTGTTTCTGCAAGGCTATTCGTATGTGTTTGGATTGTTATAGTGTAGGATATATGTGAACCTTCAGCCGAAGAGGTTACTTGGTGCCTTAGGTTTGCTACCTGAGGTTCTTGAAAGGAGGACAATTTATTGCTTTTCATTTAAGTAGTCTAATACACTTTGATGTTGTTTTTGAATAGTAGAAACTTGTTTGATTTCGCTGCTTAATTCTGTTTTTGTTTCATCAAGTTTTTTCATCATGCTTCCGTAATAGAATCCAACTTCTTTTCGCATTTCATTCTGATCTGCAATTAGAGCTTTTTGACCTTCCTCCAATGATCCCATTCTATTGTCTAATGAATCAAATCTATTTTCTAATGAACCAAATCTATTTTCCAACGAATTTAATTGGTTTACAATTTGCTTTAAAAATTCTTCCACGATATACACCTACTTTTTTAAGAGTTTATTATAGCCTCCGAGTTTATTTATGTCTAAGTTGTCATTGAGACAACTACTAGACTAGTGAAATTATTGCCATACTTAACGCAAATCAATCTAAGTGCTGCTATGGTAAAAAGTTTACTTTTATACCACAGTAGCACCTTGGTTTATTTGTTTGACATTTTCTTATAAATGTCTTTTTGAGTAATCTCCATAAATAAATGTTGGTTTTCAATGAAGTTAAAGTTGTATTGCTTATATAAGCCATGGGCATCTTTAGTAGCTAATAAGATTCTTCGTACTTGTTGAATCTCTGGATAGTTTACCATGGTATGTACTAGCCATTTCCCTAAACCAAAACCTCTAAATTCTGGCAATATAAATACATCCGCTAAATAGGCGAAAGTGGATAAATCTGTAATAATTCTTCCGAATCCTACTTGCCTTATTAACTGCTTTGAAGGAACTTCCTCTTCGAATACACCAAAAGCAATGGAATTTTCAATCGATTTATTTACTAGATGTCTAGGTATTCCTTTTGACCAATAAGCCTCATTATGTAAGTAATTAAAAATCATTTCTTTGTCCAAAGAATTTTTATTAGTCTCTATTTTAAATCCTTCTCTACTGTATTGACTCATAAATTCTCCTCCTCAAGTAAAGTGTCATCCCCCTCATATAAATACAATCCTACCATACTTATATTGAAATAAGCTCGTCCGTCCCTTTATAGCGGGACGATTCTCACCATATCTAGTTTTTCAGCCGTGCGGCAAATCCGTTGACATACCTTTTCTTTTTCTTAAAGAATGGCTTCATCCTTCGTTCTGCCGAATCTACCTGTACTTCAAACCTCATAGTCTGTCAGTCATGACGTATGCAGGAGTATTGACGGGATGGTTTCAGGAAACATGGTTCCGTCATTCCCATCCTCCGTTGCTTCTCCATTAGTAATAAATTTAAAAACATAACATTAATTCGCTTCTAGTTTTTCAAGTTTTTGCTTATGAAAGCCCTTCACAATTAACCAGATTGCCAAACTCATCTCATAAATGCCCACGGGTAGAGCAAGGAGTCCTTTTACTGCAGAGAAAGGCTCTACAATGCCAAACATTTCTAGTAAGCCAGCTATGAATACTAAAACAGCTGTAATCATACCAAATAGCGCTAACTGTTTGGGCACTAAACCTGTTCTAAAGAGTAAATAACTATACATGATTGTATTTATGCCCAACATGAAATTCGGACCTAACATAAAAGTCCAACGATGAAAACCTTGCAACACTAAACCTAGAGTGAGAAGATTTTCTTCACTCGCTAAACCCTCTGCTGCATAATATATACTTAAATGCAATAATCCTAGTATACTTACCACACCTATTGCAATAAAAACAGCTTCCATAAATCGAAAACAAAGGTACCCTAATGCAATATGTTCATTCCAACGTCGAATATAAGGAAACAGCATAACCGCTGTCCCAATTGCCGTCACTACGAGCAAAAGATCATTTATTACACCGACCAAAACCTTCGTTTTAAATCCATTCGCCACAGTCTTATACCATTGCTCTGACAATACGGGTTCATAAAAGACAACAGCTATGATTGAAGCAACCGCAGCTACTATATAAAAAATACCTATTATAATTCCATTTCTTCTGTCTTGTGTCATTATTTTACCTCCTAGAAATAATTACTTACCAAAGTTCATATGTTAAACTAGTTATAAAATATTTTGAAAAACACTTGATATAGGGTGATATCATGGAACACTATGAAGTAATAGAAGATGCTTTAATATATATTGAGAAAAATATACAACAGCCTTTATCACTGGAGTCTGTTGCCAATACCTTCAACATGTCCAAATACTATTTTCATAGACTTTTTTCTGCCATGATGGGTTGTTCATTAAACAATTACATACTATCCAGAAGATTGAATACATCACTAACATTTATTCAGAACGATAACTTATCTCTAACAGAGATTGCTTATCAGCTCAACTTTGGAACTCCATCATCATTCACCCGCGCTTTCAAACGCCAATACGGTATAGCTCCAAGCACGTTAAGGGCAAAAGGTCAGACCATATCTCAGGTGCCTATACCAGCAGTCGTGAATAGATCCATTAAAAACATCAATGGTGATGTTGTTACCGACTTCACCTTGACGGAATTCGAAACAATTACAATATGTGGCGTAGCCTTTGAAGTTGATCTAGCTACTGACGATTACAAAACGAAGATTCGTTCTTATTCAAACATGCTCTTGAATGACATTGATGCAACAATAAATGGTTCATGTTATGTCATCTATTCAAACTGTCAACCAAATTCAACCCGTTTTAAGGTTTTGTTCGGGATTCCGCATGATATACAAATAGATAAACCCCATTATTTTACCGTTGATGTCCCGAAACTCTTTTGTGCCAAATTCAAATATTTTGGTGATCTTCTTGAGATAGGAGATGTTTTCATTACCGATTTTGCAAGGTTTTTAAAAATTTCAAAGCATGAAACGGAGAATTCACATATCGAACTTATACAAGTTTTTGATAACCTTCATAATCTTAATTCAGCCTATCACATCTATGTACCTATCAAAAAACTGCCTATTGATTCAGAATTTTAATTTCGCTTTACTCCTTCATTCTATTTCTTTTATTTATTTTGATATTAATAAATTAACAAAATATTGTTCGATAGACTTTCCAAATCTTGCTGTAATAAGTTAGAATCAGAATAATTTTCTGTAACGAAAAAAGGCACCTCTTTTGAGATGCCTATAAGTCGACTATTATAGCTATTTTCTTGTTCAGCAAAATAAAGTGTCCATCCTACCAATCTCCTCTTCACCAATTATAATGTCACTAAATATTCACATAAGAAAATAGAAACATAAATAGTAATTAGTACTCAGCAGACTGAATACACGTAGACTCCTGTGGGAATGCGAGAAAGACTGAGCGTATGCGACGAGGAGGCTCGACGCTCGCTAAACGGACGAAGTGTATTCAGGCTGCGCGTCTAAAAGCAACAATCTATAATATAAAGAATGGAGTATCATGTTTAAAATATATTTACAAACCGCTGGTCGGTTTGTATAATGCAATTAAGCTTATGATCATTTATAAAGAAAGGAGTAAAAATGAAGAGGGAACAAAAACGACAGCAGACAAAAAAATTATTGTTGGATACGACTGAAGCGCTCATTCGGGAGAAGGGATGCAGTCAAACAACATTAAATGACATTATGGAGCGCTCAGGGCTTTCCAAAGGAGCGATCTTTCATTATGTCAAAGGGAAAGACGAATTATTTGCCCTCGTTCTTGAAGCTAGTCTTAAGGAGACAAATAGCCGTTTTTTTGATGCGATTCTGGAAAAAGGAAGGCAGTTTGAAGCTCCAATGCAGGTGATTGCCAATCAATTGTCGACCCTAGCTGATCCTAATAATGTTACGAATCGAATCTTCGTTTATCTGCTTGGAAAGAGTGATCAACCAGCAGTAAGTGAAGTGATTCAGCAATTTTACGAGCAAGCGGTGCAAACGTCTAAGCAATGGATCGTGATTGGACAAGAAAATGACGTTATTTCCCATAATATAAATGCCGAGAAAACAGCGGAGTTATTTGTATTGTTATCGTATGGATACCGTATGCGGACATCATTCCAATCGGATCTTACTACATTTGGAATTTCTGATTTTGCCGGTTTTATCGTCGATATGCTAAAGCCAAAAAATAAATAGAAAGGCAGGCGAAATAGCAGCTACCTTGCTGCCGATCGTTGTCTTATACTTAATGATTTATACACCTTATTAGTAAAGGAGAGAGGATGAATGGCTCCATTTTTCGTGCTTGTTGGCTCGTTCTTATTGTTTCGTGTATTGGGAATCGTCGGATTGTCTTATTTTGATCATTGGGTCATAGCCTTAAAATTTGCGGTCGCATGTATGTTTCTTTTAACAGCATCTGCCCATTGGGGGAAAAGGCGTCCTGATTTAATCAAGATGGTTCCACCGTTGCTTCCGAAACCTGATTTATTGGTTACACTGACCGGTTGTATTGAATTGATTGGGGCAATTGGTATTATTCTTCCTGCTGCATCAAAGTTTGCTTCTATCAGTCTTTCGCTTTTGCTTTTGGCGATGTTTCCAGCGAATATACGTGCCGCAAAAGAAGGGCTTGCGATTGCAGGAAAGCCCGCAACACCGATCGTGCTTCGGACCATCCTGCAAATCATTTTCTTAGCCGCTGTATTACTTGCAGGATTTGCGGATTAATGAGGTCAGAATCACTAGTGTTCGAAAAAGAAAAAATGAATAAGAAAAGTATAGGTCAAGAAATGGTTTTTCATCAATGTCTTTCTTTTTCTAACTTTACTAGTGCTTGAATGGTTTCTTCAATACCTTTTTTATACGGAGTAGCCGGAATCGGTCCGACAAGCCGTTCGTATTTGCTTCCATCTAAAATGACTGGCTCCTCTGTTAAATACAGCATTTCGACAATCTCGCGAATAATCGGGTTAAACATGCCGATAAAAGTTAACGATGCTTTTCGTAATGGAATGATGGGCTTCGCGATCCCTCTTGCTTTTTGAGCAAGTTGAACAAACTCTCTACCTGATATAACACCAGCACTCGGAATGTTCCAATTATGACCGTAGGCCTCATCCTTGCTCGCTAGTTGGACAATCATAACAGCAGCATCAGGCAAATAGACGTATTCACGCGGTACGGTCATATTTCCAATGAACATTGCTGTTTTGCCTTCTGCAATAGCTTCCATTGTCATTCCCAAATAGGAGCTTTTGTTTGCGGTAGGGCCGTAATAATCTGGCAGCCTTACAATGAGACGCTTCGACTGATTCCAACGGGAATGAAAGATTAGCTTTTCGAATTCGAGCTTCACTTTCCCTTTTTTCGTATGGGGATTTTTAGGATGTTCTTCATTAACATATTTTGTCTCAGCACGCCCATAAGGATAGATGCCATCTACAAATACAACTTTCGTCCTCAGTTTGCTGGCTGCTTCAAGAACAGTCTTTCCTAAAGGGAGCTGCTGGTCTTCCATTTTGTTGTACGGAACCGCTGCACATTGAAAAATCACATCTGCTTCCAATGCTGCTTTATAAACATCCTCTACTTGAAAAACATCTCCAGTCTGAAGAGTCAGATGCTCTGGATTCCCGTAAGACTCTTTTAGCTTAATGAGTTTATCCAATGAACGTCCAAAAGCAATGGTAGGGATGTCTCTTTTCATTAATTCCCCAACAATTGCCGACCCTGTTCCGCCTGTCGCTCCTAATACGATTGCTTTTTCCATCGTTATTTGCACACTCCTTATTTTTATAGTTAGTGATTAATCAATCACTATTTTTGATTAAAAAATAGACGCTTTTATTCGTCTATTTTCATTAGCTCTGGCAAATGCAGCGACATGGATATATTGCACAGCATGCCTTTCGCCAGAAACAGCAAAGTTCGTTCTCCAGGATTTGTGATGCCAGCATCATGGAAAGCCTTATATACCATTTGCCTGATTTCTCTGAATCCCTCCTGCATTACCTGCATAATCGAGTTCTCTTGAATAGACTGTGCCTGCATTTGTAAGAGAATTTCATTGCGATGAGCATTCATGATCTGTTCATAAGAGGCAATTAGTTCACCTTCTAACCGGTTGGCTGGAGCTGAATCAATGACTTTACGGAAAGAATCCATGATCCGTTTCCATGATACTTTTAACGCTTCGATCAGCAGCTCCTCTTTAGTAGAAAAAAACTTGAACACATATGGCTGAGAAATTTCGGCTCTCTCAGCAACTTTTGCTGTAGTAGCCCTGTAGTAGCCCATTTCGGCAAAAATCTCAATCGCTGCCGAAATGATTTGTGATTGACGATTGGCTGAAGTTGCAGATGGTTTCGGCATGGTCGTTCATCCTCTATTTTTTAGATTAATAATTAGTGATTGATCAATCACTAATTGTAGTATAGTTTATTTTTCTCTGGTATACAAGAGGAAACGCAAAAATTTATTAATTGTCTTCTCAAACTTCGCAGTTATAAATTCCTCTTCATGTATTGCCATAACTTGGTTTAGAGCAATTAGAAAAGGGTGATTGATTAGTCTTTTAGGGTGTTTTTTTTGCAAACATTATTCCTTACAAATAGGGGCTTACTTTCCGTTTCAGGTACTCGCTTTCCGTGGGGCGTGCGATGAGCCTCCTCGGCGCTTGCGCCTGCGGGGTCTCATCTAACCCGCTAATCCCACAGGAGTCTCGCACCTTCCACTTCAATTAAGCCGTTTTATCAATTAGTTGTTGTCGCTGAACTGGTGAAAACACCCACCTTATAGAAATAGACTCAAGCGGCACTTTTTGGTAGAACAACGTTGAATAATAACATGAAAAAAATCAACGCTACTATTGTTTAGCAATAATACCTTGCAATGAAATTCGAAAACAAGAACTTATTTTAAAACAAGTTGCTTGTAACGGAGGGTGCGAAGACTCCTGCGGGAAATGTGGGAAGGCTGAGACCCCGCAAGGCAAAGCCGAGGAGGCTCAGCTCCCACCCCGCGGAAAGCGAAGCAACCCGTAGTGGAAAGCAACCTCAACAATAAAAAACAAGCTTCCCTTTTTATTGTTCTAAACCGAGTCATATCAAGATTTGCAAACGAATTTAAAGGTACGAAGTTTGAGTTGTCTTTCATTGAACTCTCTATAAAATTTGTTTATGGTGAATATAGTTGAAAAAATTATAAAGGAATAGAGGAGTGTGGATAGTATGATTCATCATTTTGATGAAATAGTAAATCGTCGAAATACCTATTCTGTAAAATGGGATGGCGGCAAAATCATTAAGGCAATGAAGCTGACAGAAAGATTTGATGACGACACAATCCCATTATTTATTGCCGATATGGATTTGCCTGTTCCGCAAAGCTTAGTAGATGCTTTGCATAAAACCGTTGATAACAGGATATACGGTTATTCTCTTTTTCCTGATGAATATTATCATGCTATCCAAAACTGGTTTAAAAAAAGGCATGATTGGGATATAAAAAAAGAAGAGATTGTCTACAGTCCTGGAACAGTTCATGCAATTAATATGGCAGTACGGGCATTCACAGAAGAGGGGGATGGTATTATTATTCAGCGTCCTGTGTATCCTCCATTTACGTTTGCTATTGAAAATAATAATCGAAAGCTGTTAAATAATTCACTTGTATGTAATAGTGAAGGTTATTACACCATCGATTTTGATGATTTTGAAGAAAAGGCAAAAGAAAGTACGACGAAAATGTTTATAATGTGCAATCCTCATAATCCTACGGGAAGAATTTTTAACGAGGAAGAGTTGAAAAAATTATCTAAAATTTGCACAGAGAACAATGTGTTAATTGTGGCAGATGAAATACACGGTGATTTAATTAGAAGGGATCAAACATTTATTCCAATAGCAAAAATTGCAGAAAATAATGATCATATTATCACTTGTACAGCGATTAATAAAACCTTTAATGTAGCGGGACTTCATTGTACTAATATGGTCATTCCAAATCTTAAGCTGCGAAATAGATTGAAGAAAACAATGGGGCATCAAATGGCATCTCCTTTTACCATTGCAGCGCTTATCGCTGTATACAATGATGGGGAAGAATGGCTGGAAGATGTAAAAGAGTATATTGACGGTACGATGGTAATGGTAAAAGAGTTTTTAGCTGAAAAAATGCCAAAGGTAAAAGTGGCTATTCCAGAAGGAACATATATTATGTGGCTGGATTTCAGCGGATACGGCATTTCACCAGAAGAAGTACATGATCGCATCTACAACAAAGCCAACGTTTTATTAGAAGATGGCAGCATGTTTGGCGAAGAAGGGATTTCTCACCAAAGAATTTGCATTCCATCTCCTAGACCGATAGTAAAAGAGGCGTTGGAGAGGATCTCCAGAGAGTTTGAGGATTTAGCATAGGGGTCTGACCCCTAAAAAAGATCGCTCCAGTTCATAAACTGGAGCGATCTTTTATACTATCTTATCGCATATGCAGTTCGTTTGGATGTGGTCCTTTGCGTCTATCTTTATTTAATGCATTAATTTGGCTCATTTCTTCTGCAGTTAGTTCGAAGTCAAACACGTTAAAGTTTTCTTCGATTCTTGATGGGGTTACAGATTTAGGGATGACAATCGAATTATTTTGCAAATGCCAGCGAAGTACTGCTTGAGCTGGAGTTTTGCCATGGGACTCCGCAATCTTTTTAATCACTTCGTCTTGCAGCACTTCTCCACCTTGGTCAAGAGGACTCCATGCTTCCACAAAGATATCATATTTTGCACAAAATTCCTTCAGCTCATTTTGCGATAGATATGGATGACATTCAACTTGGTTTAATACAGGCTTTACTTCACATTCTTTTAAAATTCGTTCTAAGTGTTCGATTTCGAAGTTGCAAACGCCAATTGCTTTTACTCGTCCATCTTTATAAAGCTTTTCTAATGCTTTATATGTATCTACATATTCATCAAATTCAGGAGTAGGCCAGTGAATTAAATATAAATCAACATAATCAAGGCCTAATCTTTCTAAGCTTTCATCAAATGCGCGCAGTGTATTTTCATAGCCTTGATCACTATTCCAAACTTTTGTCGTAATAAATAATTCTTCATGAGGAACGGAAGCTTCTTTAATTGCTTTCCCAACGCCTGCTTCATTTTTATAAATCATGGCTGTATCAATGGATGTATAACCGACTTCGATTGCTTTTGCAACTGCAGTGGTCGCTTGTTCATCTTCCACTTGCCAAACTCCAAATCCAAGCTGAGGCATTTTTAAACCGTTGTTTAATGTAACAAAATTCATTTTACACTCTCCTTTTGCATTTGAGTTCACTTACAGTCTATCTTTCACCGATATAAATTTCAAATATAAGGTTCTCATTATTTGTAAAATTTCAGTCAACATTAAAATGGGGACTAGAATACTAATTTTAATCCATGACAACGATCTTCAGCTGTTGTACCAATTGGCGATGTAAAAATTAAAATGACCACAGTACTCAAGAATACTATGGCCATTGAATAATCTATTAACTATTTCTTTGTATAAACGAAAGTATACTATCCATCGGCCTCTCCAGTACGCAACTTAATTGCAGATCTTGCATACCCTGATTTACTTTTAATTTTTCCGTAAACTGTAGAGTACTGTGTTAATGTACCTGTCGATTTTCTTTTATATGGTTTAAAAACTATATAACCAGCCTGACCTTTATTAATTGTAAATGAATATGTACTTGAAGAAGACTTTGCCGAAGTTAAAGAAAAACTAGCACCTGTATCTATAGCTTTAATTTCTGATGATGCACTTACACTATAAGATTTAGAAACAGTTGCTTGCCATTGTTTATCAACTCTACAACTTGAAGTAGTACAATCTATACTTGCTGAAACTTTGATAGGGTTGCCATAATACTTTGTTGCTGAACTCTCTTTATAAACCCAAGTTCTTAAATCAACATCAGCATAAGGAGTTATTGTAGGATCTTGTGGAGTTTTGTCTGTACTAATAAACTCGTTCGCTAAATCCTCTTTTTCTGTTAAATTAGTAGATTCTTTGTACTCTTCTTCAGAAACAGGAACAAGTCCATTTTCAGTTGTTTTAAAAGGTGTTATTTCAGCACCTAATTCCTCATCATAGAATTTTTCAACATTTGGTTGGCTAAGATTGATATTTTGTTCTTCTTCTGCTGCATACCCTTTTGACGCAGTTCCAAATGAAAGGCTTATTCCCAAAGCAAGTGCAGTTAAAAGAACAGCAAACTTCTTAGATTTCAATATAAAATTCCCCCTTCAAAGTTAATATATAAAAAAATTAACAAAAAAGGTTTTATATGTAAAAGCATTTTTTGATAGCATTATTCTAAACTAGGAACTAATAGATAATATATTTTTGATTTTTTATTAATATGAGGAACTATATTTTCATCAGTTTCAGTCTCGATTATAATGTTTTTTGAGTCTGCGATTCCAGCATATAATTTATATTTATTACCAGAAGGAGTCTTAACGTCACCTGAGATAGTAGTGGAAGTTTTATCAGCAGTGTTATAAATAACAGTATCATCACCATTTTTGTTCCAAATAAATTTTTTATCTTTCCAAGTTAAAGTACCAGTACCTACACCTATTTCCTCGTTCTTTTTAAATTTATATACTACAACTTTTTCATTATCGACTAACTTTGTTTCATCTATGATCTCTACAATATTAGGTGTTTGCTTTTTGGCATACTCTAAAGCTTCTTGTTCAGTATCAAACTGTTTTCCTGTTTCTTTTAAGGAATCTACATTTGTTTTCTCTAATCTATTATTATTAGTAATAATAAATATTCCCGAAACTATAACCAAAGCAATTAAAATGAAAGAGATAATAAACTTCTTCTGCATAAAAATCCCCCAATTTATAAAAATTTGCAATATTAGTAATTTTAACAAGTCAGAGTGTCGAATTAAAGGGTAATTGGAAAAAGTAATCATATCTTTAAAATACTGTTGCTTTTATGTAACATTTAAGCCTTCAGGCTCTAACGTAAAATACTTAAAATTAGACTTGCAATTCTATCAAGTAAATGTATATCATATACACTTCTAGTTGGCAGCAAAGAAAAAAGTAAAAGGCAGAATTCATCCATCTTCGGGCAAATTCTGCCTTTTTCAGTTTGGGAAATAGTAAAAAAGCAGTATATAAAATCAGTCAATTTCTGTTTAGGATTATTGTTATTTCTTACATTCATTTTACCAACGCATTTAATGTGATAATTCCATATCTCATCTATCTCTTCGTTTTTCATGCATGTACTTCATCCATTTTTTCAATTTATAACTAAAGAGAAAGTATCCGATAAAAGAGATGGCAGTTATTCCGGCAGACAGCTTCCAAATGAGAGCGTTAGAGATATAGATGCCTGCTATAACCCCTGCTAACCCAAATAATATTAATTGGAAAAGATGTTTTTTATTATTTTCATAAATCGTAAATTGAAATTGTCTTCTTTGCTCCATCTCCTTTAACTGTTCTAATTTTTGTGGTGTATTTAAAAATTCCGTAACAGAATGAAAAATTTTAAAGATCGGCTGCGACTGAATCCATTGCCAAACAAAGGCCCATTTCTGACTTCCTTGTTTGTTTAACCATTCCATAAAAACAGGTTTTCCTAAGTCGATGAGTTCTTCCTCTGGTGCTAGATTGAGGATAATTCCTTCAATCGTTACGAAGGAGCGGCCTAAAAAGACAAATCTTGTTGGAATCTGAATGGGCAGTGCTTGAATGATATCGTTCATCTCCAATTTTAATGCCAGTAGATCCATTTCTTTTAATTGGGAGGGCTCAAAGGACATAAATTCAGCTAATAATCGTTCCATCGTTCTTGATTCTGCTTCAGGGAGCAAAAATCCTAAATGTGATAAGCAATCAACTGCTTTAGCATAATTTTTTGAAAGAAAACTTTCTATTAATGCTTGAAAATAAATCGCATCCTTTTTGGTAATCTCTCCGATCATTCCAAAATCAAGTAAGATGATCTTTCCTTCCTTTGATACAAGAATATTTCCTGGATGTGGATCTGCATGAAATAAACCAGGCTCGAGCCATTGGGGAAGGAACACCTTGATAAGCCTTTGAGCCAACTCTTGTCGACTTACTGCTAGCTCATCTAAAGCTTCCGTATTGGTGATTCGTGTTCCTTCTACCCATTCCATCACAAGTATATTGGACGTGCTAAGTTCAGAATAAATAGAAGGAATCTGTACGATCTCCACCTCTTTAAATCGCTCTTTAAAATACAGGATGGTTTCGAGTTCCTTGGAATAGTCAAGCTCACGTTCAATTACTTCTTTTAGTTCCTTCAATAGGACTTTAAAATTAATAAACCCTTTTGGAATCGGAACAAGGTGATCAGCAAACCAAATGATTATACCTAAAATACGAAAATCCGTTTGTATAATGGAATCGATAGAGGGACGCTTTACTTTAATCGCAACTTCTGTTCCATCTGTCAAAATCCCTTTATAAACTTCTCCAATCGATGCGGAGGCAATAGCTGTTTTTTCAATGGAAAGAAAATGTTGATTAATGGATGTTCCCCATTCTGCTTCCAGAATTTCCTGAATCTCACTCCAGTTGGAAGGAGGAACTTTATCGGTAAGATCTTCGATTTGACGTATAAATGCCTTAGGAAGCAAATCAGCACGAGTGCTGAGAATTTGCCCGATTTTAATAAGCAAACCTTCTAACTCAAACAAAGTTTTTCGAAAGCGTTCTCCTATTTTCCCCCAAAGGTTTTCCCATTCCTCTTTCGGCTTTCTTCGGATTTTATACCAGTAAATTTGAAGGAAGATGATAAAGGACATAGAAAGCACCTTTGACATTCGCATCAGCTTATTTCTTGTTTTCATTATCAATCGTCTCTTTTCTTCTTGTTTTTTAAACGGTTAAGTAAATTCGTATTTCTAACTACGATTCATAATAATCTTTAGCAACTAAAACGGGCTAACTTTTGGGGAAAATTATTTGCTAAGCGGCACTAGTTCCCTTTTTCGTATTTAATTTAAAAAACCATTTCATCATTGGAGGGGTTACAATGGTTGTCACAAGTACCACCACAACAATCACGGCAAACATGTCTTGACTTAGCAGCTTTGATTCTAAGCCAATAGCTGCAATAATTAATGCTACTTCCCCACGGGAAACCATTGCTGCACCTATTCCCATTGAGCTGTTCCAGCCAAATCCAGCTGCTTTCGCACCAATAGCAGCACCAATTAACTTAGTTAAAATAGCTAATATACTAAGGATAATGATAAGCCCTATATTTTTTGTGATCCCAGTAAATTGTGCTGTAATACCGATTGAAGTAAAAAATACAGGAACAAAGATGGAATAACTGATTGTTTCCACTTTCTCAAAAACTTCATGTTTGAAATCTGTTACACTAATGGCTACGCCGGCAATATATGCACCAATGATCGCAGCAACCCCCGTAAATTCTGCTAAGTAAGCATAAACAAAACAGATAATAAGAGCAGACGAAATGACTGTTTCTGTTACTTTTAACGTGGAAAACTTGTTTAAAAACCAAGGAATTACTTTCCAGCCAATAAGGATGGCTCCTGCAAAGAATAAAACTTTCTTTAAAATAACAGTTGTTAATTGAACATCCCCACCAGCAAAACTCATTAAGAATGCCAATGCAATGATAACTACCACATCATCAATTACAGCTGCTCCTAATATAGTCATTCCTTCAGGTGTTTTTAATCGGTTCATCTCTTTTAGTGCCTGAACAGATATACTTACACTTGTTGCAGACAGCAATAGTCCTAAGAACCAAGATTCCATCGTTGTTAGATTTAATAGGGTACCAGCAAAATAACCTAAACCAAGTGGGATAAGAATCCCACCAAAACCTACAAAAGTAGAGGCTTTGCCAGTTCGCTTAAATTCATCTATATCCGTTTCCAATCCAGCAATAAACATTAATAATATAACACCTATTTGACTAAATTCAGCTAATGTTTCTGTCTCAGTCACTAATCCTAATATTGATGGACCAAGCACAATTCCAATTAGGAGTTTTCCAAGAACGGAAGGCTGCCCTAATCTCACACTAAGGCTGCCAGCTATTTTTGAGGCAATTAAAATAATGGCTAATTGAAGTATTAACACGTAAATTACCACCTTTCGCATGATTTTTTTATAAAAAAATACAAAAAGAGCCCGACAACCAAAGGACATAAAAATCCCTTGGTGACAGGCTCCTCCAAGTGCACTCTGTATTTTATTATTTATATTGTATCATATTTAGGGGCTAAAAGGGGAATTTTTTGTAATTTTTCATTTAAAGATAAAAAAGCATATATTTAGCTCAAAAGTATTAGTGAATGCTAGCAAAGGATAATAAGGAAGAAGCATAAGTAAGTTTATTTTATTTTTTTGCAATCTTTTTATAGATATCTTTTTGAGAAATTTCCATGAATAAATGTTGGTTTTCAATATAGTTAAAATTAAATTGACTATATAAGCCATGGGCATCCATAGTAGCCAATAATATTCTTCGTACTTCTTGAATTTCTGGATAGTTTATCATGGTATGCACTAGCCATTTACCTAAACCTAAACCTCTACATTCTGGTAATATGAATACATCCGCTAAATAAGCAAAAGTAGATAAATCTGTAATGATTCTTCCAAACCCTACTTGCCTCATTAACTTCTTTGAAGGATTTTCTTCTTCGAACACACCAAAAACAATGGAATTTTCAATCGATTTATTTACTAAATGTCTAGGTATTTCTTTTGACCAATAAGCTTCATTATGTAAATAATTAAAAATCATTTCTTTGTCCAAAGAATTTTTATCAGTCTCTATTTGAAACCCTTCTACACTGTATGGACACATAAATTTTCCTCCTTAAGCAAAGTGAGCAGCCGCTTATATAAATACAATCCTATCATATTTAAATTGAAATAAATACCAATATCAATTTGGCAAAAATAAAATAGTAATAGTTTATGTGAGAAATAAAGTTAAGAGGTGAAATAGTAGGATTGTATATAATGCAGCATTTGATACTTCCAAATGGCCTCCTTCATTTGCATTCGTTCAAGGGAGGCACGTAAGAAATACTTAATTAAGCGACCCATTATAAAAAGCGCAACGGCGGGGAAAAGGAGAGGCGGAGAAAAGAACTCCGTACCGCGGAAATAAAAAATATTGTAGCTCTTGTGCGAAAAGACTCAGTTTATTTGAAATGATAGGGTTCATTAAAAATATCATCCCTTTAAATGTTCATATTCTTTCTTTGTTTAGTGCTTGTCAAAAACAAAAGCCCCCTACTTAATTTTTGTTTAGTAGGGGAGTTTCAAGTATATTTATTCTTCGTGTTTTAATATTATACGTTCGTTTAATGGTTGAATGTCACGATTATTATTATTGTAATAGCTTTGGAAAGCTTCTATTTGTGCTTTTGAAACTTCTACTGGGTTTTTCATGATATACCATTCAACATTTTCTGAAAGTGGGGGAGTAGTCAATGAACCAAGGTAGTGATAATAACTTTTGTTGGAAGGAACCATTGTAGCAATATTGATTTCACCAACAGAAGTGTTTTTGTCCCCTTTTTTAATGCTATTTATCACTTTTTTAAATCCTTGGTTTTCTGCCCCTTCTTTGAAGAACACACCAATTACAGCTAGACGACCGTCTTGTGCTTTATTTACAAAATGAGCTTCAATTGGATATTCCTTACCATCAATTTTATGCTCACTAGGTGCATGAAAATGGAATTGTGTTAAATCAAAGTTGCGACCATCGATTTTTGCTGTCCCATTAACGTCTACTTGGATACTGTGGCCATTGTCCACTTCATCAAGTACAGCACTATTATAGTTAAGTTCGATTGCTCCACTGTCTTTCATTTTCTGTGTCTTAGTTGTGTCAATGTCGATTGGTGATTGTGTATCGCCTGATTCAAACTCCCAATTTTTTTGATCTTTGTAATTCACTTCATGTGCAGCAGTTTTCTTTTCTTCTTTTTCTTTTGTGTCTGTTGAAGTCATGTTACTACATCCTGTGATAAGTAGGGAAGATGTCAGTAAACATATCCATATAAATTTTACTTTCATGTTAAAGCCTCTTTTCTTAAAGATGATGATAGTATACTCTTTAGCAATAATTGTCACAATATGTTAATGTGAAATTAGGCCAAAAGATCCCCACACCTTCTAAAAACGCAATCATTTCCATGATGTCACTATAAATAGCGTTTTTTGAATAATTTTCCTTAGCTTGATGAGCATGGGGTTGGAGCATTCATTGGTAATAGGCATAGAGATTTTTGACCAGTCCCTAATTTAGTAGTTCTACGTCAATAATCTCTACTTTACCGGGATCTTTTGAACTTACTACTGCAGATTTCATGATAAACCCTCCTCTGAAGTTAAAAAATGTGATATATTTCACAATTTAATTATATAACTTTTTCCAAATAAACAACCCATATCCTAAATTGTTCAAAATTCTTTAACAAAACGGTTAGAAGGGTCGGACCCAATGTCATCAATCTAAACTTCAAAAAACAGGGGAATATGTAACTAAATAGGAAGTAAGGGTTTCCGTTCTGTTCTCCGAGGCTTCAAACAAACATTACTCTATCTTATATTTCCACTTATTGGTGCTGGGTTTATTGGTTGGCTGTTAACCCTTTAGTGCAGCAGCTAACTCTATGTATTAAATCAATTTTATGAAAAAAGTATATTTTATCCTTTAAATCTAGTTAGTTTTATATTTTCATCGTTCTCTTTTTTTTCTTTTTTTACAGAGTGGCCAATTGCAAAGCGTAATAGTCTTAGCGCAATATAAAATCCAAAAAACATAAGAAATCCATAAATGCCGACTACTGCATCAGCAAATTCCATATTGCCTCTACCTGTTATCCCTTGCTGTATTTCTATCGCAAATACTAAAACTAAAATTAACGTAAAAGTATAAATAAAGGAAATGCTTGTAATACTCCATTTTGCCAACTTTTTAAAAATAGCATGAACGATAAAAAAAGAAATGATTCCAATTACTCCAATTATCCATAGATGCAGATCCTTATCTGTAGCCTCCCAACCAATTCGAACTGCTATTTTCATAATCACATCATGCATAATATTTACTATTTCTGAAATAATCTTAATTATTTCTCTCATATTAACCTGGTCATATTAAAGTATAACAATTAATACCAAAACGTATTAAATTGACCAGGATTCACCTCCTTTTTCCGTGTTTTAATACCAATAAATTTTGTTGAATCTCCAAATTAATTTTAAAGGTTTTATCCCATATCTTTTCAGAATCTGCCCATCTATTGTTGTCATATTAAACTGTTTTCTTTCTGGGTATAAAGCGGTTATAAATCCAACATATTTTTCGCCATTTCTTTTGGTATAACAAACATAATCTCGATGCTTAAAACCTTCTACTTCTTTTGTTTTAGCTTGCTCTTTCTACGCATTGGTTTTATTACCCAGTCCTTTATTTCACACTTAGCCTTAGTGACCTCTAAATTTGTTGTAACAATGGCATCATTGCTGTGACTCTTTTCAATATTCCAATCAATCCGTTTATTCGCTGTGTCTCCTCCTGTTGTGAGGGTTAAAGGAGCCACCTTTTTTAATTCTTTCCGCAAATGCTTTTTCCCTTGCATCACATGCATAGCCGCTTTATAATCAATCTTTTTTCCATCAATGAGGGCATAAAATCGTTCGGCATGGTTCATTTCTTCCCCGTTAATCTGGTTATGGCAGGAGCTGCACAAAGTAATGAGATTTAAAATTGAATCCGCTCCTTTTAAACGTCTCGGTGTAATATGATGAACCTCTAATCTGCAATCGTTTTTCCCACAGCTTTGACATGTATACTGATCACGCATGAGGGCAGCGATCCGTAAACGTTCATCTAAACGGTTTGATTTTTGATAGTGCCATCGATATAGTTTTTTTCCTTCTCTTAATGCCCGAATATCGATTTGCACATCCTCTAAATAAATATGATCTATTTGGCACCATTGTGTTAATTTTTTGATGACACGAAGTGTGGCTTCTTTCTTTTGTTTAATACTAGGGGGGATTCTTCCTTTTCTTTTCGATACACAGCGATTATCGAATCGTTTTTTTCGATATTTTTTATGCGATCTTCTGTATTTTCGATGACCTCTCCTTACATCTATTTTGTCTTTGACATCTTGTCTATGCTCGATCGTCCCTTTAAACACTGGTTTGTTTTTGGTTGCACAATCTTGAACCAAAGCAATTCCTGTATACTTAGCTCCATCATCAATGCCTAGTGTAATCGGTGTTTTATCTATTTCCCCAAGTGGAATCTCTTTTAATAATTGAATCACCATTGGAAACTTATTGACTAGTTTCGCTCGATTTTTTCGAATTAAGTACCAGCCTTTGTTTTCTTTTGTCGGGCTCAAACGTTGACCGTTTAAGTCTAGTACAAAGCAATAAGAAGTCATCTCTGACCAACCTCCAAAAGGGTATTTTCCTTCTTGCTAAAGTCAAAGGGCGGACATGTGTTTTTGGTGTTTCGCTTCCATAACCTATGGCTAGCTTTCTTCCTCAACACTCACAGATCAGGAGACTGAAAGAACATCTCACCGGATACATTCCGTCAGGTGTGTTTTTACCGAACCCCTTCAACGTAGTTCATCGTGCTATCTTTCTTTCGAGAGACTACACTCACTTAAGCTGGAAAGCAATCAACCCTCCATAACCAAACCAAATGTTACGATTTGTTATGGTTTAATAATAGCTGTTGATAGCTCCTTTAAACCGTTGATTAATTATTGATTCATCCTTAGTTGTCAGTGAAAATTTAGGCTAGTTTTTTATATCATATCAAACAAGCGACATTTAGACAGTCTCGAAAAGGGGCCAAAGGACAAAATAGAGGTGAATATCCATTGAAGATGGACATTTTGTTATTGATGCGGTTACTGCAGTGTATGGAAATAGGGGGCTATGTATGAAGCGGGTCTCTCTAAACAGAAAATAATAACCGACTCCAAGATCAAAGGATGACGGTTATTATTTATCATAGGTGGTGACGGATGGGGGGTTAGATTTTATGCAGATCTATCACCATACGTCCATTTATTTTTCCTGCTTCCATTTCTTCAAAAATATCATTTATTTCATGTAGACATCTAGTTTGTACAATTGGAACTACTTTTCCTTCTGCACCAAACTGGAAAGCTTCCTCTAAGTCTTTCCTTGTCCCCACTAAAGATCCTACTATTTGAATTCCATCTAGCACTGTTTTCACAATTTCTAGATCCATCGTTTCTGGTGGCAATCCAACAGCGACTACTTTAGATGCCGCACGGACAGAGTTTACAGCCTCGTTAAACGCTACTTTTGAAACTGCTGTAACTACCGCCGCATGTGATCCTCCTACTTTTTCTTGAATCCACTCACCTGCATCCCCATCTTTTAGAGGGTTGCAAACAAGGTCTGCACCTATATTTTTTGCTAGTTCTAATTTATCGTCATTAATATCTATCGCAATCACTTTTGCATTAAATACATTTTTCGCATATTGAATAGCAAGGTTGCCTAATCCACCGCAGCCATAAATCGCAATCCATTGGCCCGGTTTAATATCAGAAACTTTAATGGCTTTATAACATGTTACACCAGCACAGGTTATACTGCTTGCTTGAGCAGGGTCTAATCCATCAGGTACTTTGACAGCATAGTCAGCGGCTACGATGCATTGTTGTGCCATTGCACCATCTACAGTAAATCCGGCATTTTTTACACTTCTGCAAAAGGTTTCTCTACCTGTCAGACAATATTCACAAGTGCCACATCCTTCATAGAACCAAGCGACGCTAACACGATCTCCAACTTTTAAGCTTGTGACATCATCTGCAATTTCTTTTACAATGCCAATGCCCTCATGTCCAGGAATTCGGCCCGGTACTTCTCCAAAATCACCCTTTACTACATGTAAATCTGTGTGGCAAACACCACAATATTCAATATCAACTAATGCTTGACCAGTCCCTAATTTAGGTAGTTCTACGTCAATAATATCCACTTTACCACGATTTTTTGAACTTACTACTGCTGCCTTCATCATAAACCCTCCTCTGAAGATAAAATATGTGAATAGTTTCACAAATTAATTATATATCCTTTTTTTAAATACACAATCCATATCCTAAATTGTTCAAAATTCTTTAACAAAGCGGTTAGAACGTAAAAAAAGATGATAAATATTTCTTTTGAGGCAGCTCTTTTTACCTTTCATTTTGTCTCTTTTTGTTGCAATTTGTCCTAAAGAAAAAAGCTGTATGGAGAAAATATATAGTAGAATAGTTATGTAATAGTTTTTGGCAAATGTCCGCAATGGCAGGGGAAGATAAGGGAGAATCGTGCCCTTAAATTTAAAGTAAGGGGAGAAAAAGGTTGGATAAAACACAATTTCCTATATTTAAATTACAGGAGAAGCATACTAATTCATGGTTTTGTATTGCTCCAAAACGTGGAGGCATTGTTACTAGTATTGGCATAAGCGGTGAAGAGGTACTTTATTTAAATGAAGAAACTTTCCACAATAGCGAAAGTAATGTGCGTGGCGGTATACCTATTCTTTTTCCTATTTGTGATCGTCTAAAAGATGAAACATATACGTTGAATGATAAGGAATATAAGATGAAGAATCATGGTTTTGCTAGGAATTTGCCTTGGTCTGTTGAAAAAATAGACGAGGATAATAGTGCCATTACGCTTGTACTAGAGAGCAATGCCTATACAAAGCAGCAATATCCATTTGATTTCAAATTAACATTTGAATTTGTTTTAGAAGATGGAGTATTTATCATAAAACAAAGTTATCACAATAAATCAGACGAAAAGCTGCCCTTTTATGCAGGTTTCCACCCATATTTTAAAGCAGTTAACAAAAACTTATATTATCAATCAGATACTAAAACGTATTTAGATGTAAACGATGGAAAGACAAAGTCTGTTAACGGTTCGTTAGATTTAACAGATACAATAGAATCGCTTATTTTATTAGACAGCCAGCAGAAAAGCATTGGTTTTCCATTTAGTAAGGATAAGGAGCTTCTAATTGAATATGGAGAAGTATTTAAATATGTCACGCTTTGGTCAGAGCCAGGCAAACCATTTATTTGTGTAGAGCCGTGGATGGCAAAACCTAACGCTTTTAATACAAAGGAAGATGTGCAATACATACAACCGAATGAAACGTTGCATACTTTTTTCAAAATAAGTTTAAAGGATATAGATTAAAAAGGGGTCAGTCCCAATGTCATCAATCTAAGTTACAAAAAACAGGAAAATATGTGGCTAATTAGGAAGTAAGGGTTTCCGTTCTGTTCTCAGAGGCTTACCGCTCGCTTTCCACGGGGCGAGAGCCGAGCCTCCTCGTCGCTTTGCTCCTGTGGGGTCTCGTCTTTCTCGCTAATCCCGTAGGAGTCGAGCGGACACCTCTCCAAACAAATATATCTCATAGTTTACAATTTATAGAATCTTAAGTTGATGACATTGGGTTAGACCCCATAAGGCCAGGAGAAATATCTTTAGCTCACCGAGGTGTTTTGTTTCTAGATGAAATGGCTGAGTTCTCTAAGAAAACATTAGAAATGTTAAGACAACCAATTGAAACAGGAAAGGTAACCATAAGTCGAGTACGTTCCACTGTAACATATCCTGCTTCTTTTCTGTTGATTGGTGCTATGAACCTTTGTCCATGTGGATATTTAGGATCAAAATCCCATTACTGTAGTTGTACTTCTAAGCAAATTACATCTTATCAAAATCGTATTTCTGGACCTATCCGTGACAGATTTGATATTTCTCTTAGCTTACAATCTATTCCTATCGAAAAAAATACTGAATTGGTTCGTGAATCTTCCGATGAGATTAGAAAGAGAGTCATTTTAGCACGGGAACGACAATACGAGAGATATGGCAGCGAGATATGCAATGGCAGAATTTCCTATGAAACCCTTATGAAAACAAATAATTTTTCAGAAAAAATAAAGCATATGATTAAACAAATGACGCTGAAAAAGAAATGGAGTAACCGAGTTCAAATTAAAATTATTCGTATCGTACGAACTATATCAGATCTGAAAGGAGAACAACAACTATCAGAAGAAACACTATGGGAATCGATGTCCCTAAGCAGAACACAGGATGAACAACTAATAAAAAGGAGAAACAAAGGATAAGAGAGTCTTAATCCTCCGATTCTATTCAATAAATTACTCGATGTTCCAATTACAGTCCCTCATTGCAAATCCAAAAAATCCACTAAATTTTGAAAGAATAAATAGACGAATGTCGATTTTTGCAATAAAATGGAATAATAATACATTCTGATGAGAAAGTGAGAGCTGTATGAGAGCGAAAAAGAAAAGCAAGAAGAAAAAGGTTATGTTCACTATTTTATCGATATTGGCTGTTCTTGTTGTTGCTGTTGGTGCTTATTTCTATTATTTATACGATAATGTCGAAAAAGCAGTCGATGAGATGTATAAACCAATTGAAAAGGAATCAAAAGCTGAAACAAAACAAAAGCAAGAAACGATTAATAAAAGCGAACCTATTTCTATTCTGCTTATGGGAGTGGATGAGAGAAAAGGGGATGTTGGCAGATCAGATACACTTATTGCTATGACGTTAAATCCAGCTAAAGAAAAAATGCAAATGATTAGTATTCCTCGTGATACAAAAACAGAAATTGTTGGCAGAGGAACGGTAAATAAAATTAATGCAGCTTATGCGTATGGCGGCGTGAAAATGGCAAAGGATACAGTCGAAGCGTTTACTGGCGTGAAGATGGATTATTATATTCAAGTAAATATGGAAGCACTTAGCGCACTAGTAGATGCGGTTGGCGGCATAACCGTACAAAACGACCTCGATTGGATAGATGAAGGGTATTATAAAAAAGGGTATCATTATGAAAAAGGTCAACTGCAGTTAGATGGGCCAAAAGCTTTAGGATTTGTCCGCATGCGCCATCTCGATCCAAATGGGGATTTTGGCAGAAATGAACGACAAAGGGAAGTAATAAACGGCATCATCGATAAAGCAACAAGCGTATCCTCTGTCACCCATTTTAATGATATACTAGCGGCTCTTGGTGAAAATGTAAAAACAAATATTGCGTTTGATCAAATGATGGATATCCAAAAAAATTATCGTAATGTTCGTAATGATATCGAACAATATGAAGTAAAAGGACAAGGCACTCCTCCTGGTCAAACATACTATCTGAACGTTTCAGAGGAAGAAAAAACAAAGGTGCATAATATGCTAAGTGAGAATTTAGCGAAGTAAGTAGAAGGTAACGGAAAGTGAAAAGAACTTTCTCGTTGCCTTTTTTTATGCTCCTAGCAATTTTATTAAAAAATAACTCATCTTATAATATGAATAATTTGGTTATTTTAATAGTAGTAAATGAAAAATTGGAAAGAAAATTCTATCATTTCGAAATAGATACCAATACTTGTATATTCATTTCATGATGACAACCTGAATCATGAGAATCACTCTTTTTTCACAAATCTAGTGATGGGAAAACATTTATGGAGACAGACTTAAGTTTATATTAACAGGCATGTATTCGTGAATGTTTTCTTTTTTTGCGTTGATTCATTAAAAAAATATGATTATAATTATAATTTGTTAGACGTCCTACATCTTATATTAAAAATAGATAGAAAAATACTAGATGGAGTTCGGATAACCAAATCAGTTCTAGTAAATTTCAAAAGGAATGTTTACTGGAATAGTATCAAGAGACTTGCAAATTTCAATGTGGAGGCATTTATGAAATATTTAATAGGAATTTTAGGATTGTTAGTTGTTTTTGGATTAGCTTTTCTAGCAAGTAATAATCGTAAACAAATCAAATATAAGCCGTTAATTCTTATGGTTGGTATTCAGCTGTGTTTAGCAATACTGCTGTTGAATACAAAGTTCGGATTGACTATTATTAATGCAATTGCAAATGTATTCACTAAATTGCTTGGATATGCAAATGAAGGAATACAGTTTGTTTTTGGTGGTCTTGCAAATGAAGGATCCATGTCATTTTTCCTTAATGTTTTACTTCCAATCGTCTTTGTCTCATTATTAATTGGAATACTTCAGTATGTTAAAATCTTGCCATTCGTAATGAAATGGATTGGTTTCGGGCTTAGCAAGATTAACGGCATGGGGAAATTAGAATCTTATAATGCAGTAGCTTCCTTGATGGTTGGACAATCTGAAGTGTTCATCACCATTAAAAAACAGCTTGGCAAATTGCCGGCAAATCGTCTTTATACGCTGTGTGCTTCTGCCATGTCAACTGTTTCAATGGGTATTGTCGGTGCATATATGACCATGATCGAACCGAAGTATGTGGTAACTGCAATTGTTCTAAATTTATTTGGGGGATTTATTATTGCTTCTATTATTAATCCATATACTACGAACGAAAAAGAAGACATTTTAGAAGTGAAAGAAGAAGAAAAACAGTCTTTCTTTGAAATGGTAGGAGAATATATTTTAGATGGATTTAAAGTAGCCATTATTGTTGGCGCGATGCTAATTGGCTTTGTAGCATTAATGGCATTAATCAATAATGTATTTGAAATGATATTTGGTCTTTCCTTCCAGAATTTGCTTGGCTATGTATTTGCACCATTTGCTTTTATTATGGGTATTCCAGCAGAAGAGGTAGTACGTGCAGGCGGCATTATGGCTACAAAATTAGTGACAAACGAATTCGTTGCCATGATGAATTTATCGGAAATGGCTTCACAATTTAGTGCAAAAACATTAGGGATTGTCTCTGTATTTTTAGTATCGTTCGCTAACTTCTCTTCTATCGGGATTATAGCAGGGGCGGTAAAAGGTTTAGACGAAAACCAAGGGAATGTTGTGGCTCGTTTTGGTCTTCGCTTGTTGTACGGCGCAACCCTTGTTAGTATTTTATCAGCAGTTATTGTTAGTTTTATTCTGTAAAATTTATATAGAAAAATAGTAGCTAAGAAAAACAGAGAACGTTTTTCTTAGCTTATTTTATGTAAAAGGTTTGTGAAGGATCGGCCGGACGATAGAGGAAACCCGCCGGACGAGAGCAGAAATCGGCCGGATGGAAGAGGAAACCCGCCGGACGAGAGCTGAAATTGGCCGGATGAAAGAGGAAACTCGCCGGACAAGAGCAGAAATCGGCCGGATGGAAGAGGAAACCCGCCGGATGAGAGTAGAAATTGGCCGGATGATAGAGGGAATACGCCGGACGAGAGCAGAAATCGGGCGGACGATAGAGGAAACCCGCCGGACGAGAGCAGAAATCGGCCGGATGGAAGAGGAAACCCGCCGGACGAGAGCAGAAATCGGCCGGATGAAAGAGGAAACTCGCCGGACAAGAGCAGAACTCGGCCGGATGGAAGAGGAAACCCGCCGAACGAGAGCAGAAATCGGGCGGACAAAAACAAAAACACTGCACCACCAATTGTCAGTTTATAATTGGTGATGCAGTGTTTTTTTTATCAAAATTTTACTTCCTCGAAAGTTTAAACCTTGAAACGATCCGTCTCAGTGTGGAAACAACGAGCGAACTTTGCTTGGAATCAAACCGAGAATCTTGGATAAGATCGACCATTTTTGCAGTAGATTGATCAATGCTTTGTACGGCTTCTACATTCTTTTCATTGATGGTTGCGATATTCGTAATAATCTCCTTCATTTGGTCGGTTACATTTGGACCGGAAGCGGATGATTGAGCCATCGAGCTTAATACCCCTCGAACGACATTAACGTAATCAGACCCTTTTTCCACCTCTTCGCTGCTCTCTTGAATAGCCTTTTGAACGAGTGTGGAGCTTTCCTCAATTTCTTCTAATGTTTCGCTGATTTCTTTTGTTGCAATCGTGGTTTGATCAGCTAGTTTACGAATTTCCATGGCAACAACCGTGAAGCCTTTGCCATATTCGCCCGCTCTTGCTGCTTCTATCGTTGCATTTAAGGCTAACAGGTTCGTTTGCTGTGCAATTGTAATAATAGAATCCACAATGCGGCTGATATTGTTAGAAAGGTCGGTGAAATTGTTCGTTAAATGTAAGGCACTATGCACTTTCTCAACGATCTGCGTCATTTTCTCATCAATGCTTTCGACATGATTTTGGGCTTGTACTAATTGTTGCTGAGAAAGATTTTCTAGTCCTTCTAGCGTAGCACTAATTTGGTCTACTTGACTCATTGCTTGTCCTACGTCTTGCAATTGACGGTTCATTCCTAGCAGCATTTCTTCCATTTGATTAATAACAGAAGCAGAATCTTTTTCTACTAATACGGTTTTTTCTCTTAATGATTGGTTCGTTTCTTCTACATCAAGTGTAACCGATTTTACTTTACTCATCAGTTCATCTTGGCTGTCAATTAAATTATTCACCCACCGTCCTAAAGCGCCAGTTTCATCATTTAATAGCAGCTTTTTGTCTAGACGGATCGTTAAATCACCGCCGCCTTCCGCTATTTTTCGAATAATGTCTGTCATCTGCTGCAGCCGAGACACAATGGGAATAAGCGCTTTTTTATAAAAATATCGAATCGAAAATAGCGCATATAATACGTTAATTGCTAGAATATAGATAGAAGGAACCGGAACAATCATTGTAAAAATTGTGTTTAACATGATGGCGATGAATAGGAGGATGGCAAAGCTTTTCCCTAGCTTCCAGCTAAGAGAGCGATTTCGATACACTTCTTCTAAATCCCCTTCGCACATCATCCCCCAAATATCTTTTGATCCAGGGAGGTGAAAGGTGACACCCTTCCCGATAACGGGTATATGACGGTAGTCTGAATACCCTGGAAACTCAACGAATAAATTTTCCCCTATATGAATCGTATTCATGACACCTGGATGCAATTCGTTTGTTGCCGGATCTGTAAATCTAATTTCGAATTCGGTGTGATTCTTAATTTGCACCGTACCCCAATGCTTAGTGTGAACACCATCCTTTAGATTTTCTCCAAAAGTAAACGTCTGATCCTCGAATCGACTCCGTGACAACGCGATTCCTTGGGGGATTGTTGGGTTGAAATTGGACTTGGCCATGAATAAATAATTATCGCCAGAATCCTGATACACATGTCCTGCTTCCCTTTGGATTAAATCGCCTACGACGTCATTCGGAATCCGTCCAGCCAATATGTATTTCAACGATCCTTGATTGAAAACTGGCTGCAAAAACAGCAGTGTTACTTCATCATGGAATTTGGAAGTTCGCGGCCCAATTTCCAATGTAAGGCTATCTGTAAATGGTCCATACAATAAAGGTTCGCTGCTTTCGATTACATTATCAATTGCTTTTCGATAATAGTTATCTTGATGGTTTGTATAAGAAACTCCTTTATGCTGAAAGTAAGTAGAAGCTTCCACTTGTTTATCTGTATTTAGCAAAAATAACTCGGTGAAATCTTTGCTTTTCTTTAGCTTATTGTTTAGATATAAACTAAAATTTTCTTGTGAGATGCGATCCATTTCCATCGATGTTTTCGCCAAGTAATCCCACTGTTCATTCGCCCATTCTGTCAGGACCGCTAATCTTGTTTTGGCAATACCTTCAAAAATCTCCTCTACAGATGCAGTCATTTTTTTGTTTAACTTGCAAGACCACCAAAGCGGAAGGCCTTCACGAAAATCTAACCAATCAAAAAACCCCATATTTACCCCCAATCCATTTGTTAACAGTGCATAAAACATGAACAATCCATCATGTACAATCCTTTGTTCCATGAAAAATAGTTCATCATCTTTGCTTCGGAACTAACTTTAGTTTGTTTATTATTTATGTGTGATAAAAGCACCATTAAAATAGAACTAGTTTTTATTATATTTTGATTTTTCTAAGATTTCAATAGGAACTCCTAAGGGTCTGACCACAATGTCATCAAGATGAATTTCAAAAAACAGGAAAATAAGCAACTAATTAGGAAGTAAGGGTTTCCGTTCTGTTCTCCGAGGCTTACCGCTCGCTTTCCACGGGGCGAGCGCCGAGCCTCCTCGTCGCTTTGCTCCTGTGGGGTCTCGTCTTTCTCGCTAATCCCGTAGGAGTCGAGCGGACGCCTCTCCAAACAAATTGGGTATTTCTTTTACATAAAGGGTATCTAATTCCATGATATTTCATAGTTTTCAATTTATGGTATCTTAAGTTGATAACATTGGGTCTGACCCCTCAAAAAAAGTATAAAGTATTTATAAAGTCTGCTTTTTACTGTAATTTCATAGATATAATGAGTTCATGAAAGGAGAAAAAATGAAAGAAAATATATTAATCGTAGAAGATGATTATGAGATTGCAAGAGTGGTTCGTGATCATTTGCGAAAGGCCGGATTTCAAGTTACATGGGCGTCGACAGGAAAAGAAGGGTTTGAGGACTTTAAAAAGGCGGACTTTGATCTTATTTTAGTAGACTTAATGCTGCCGGAAATGGATGGTTTTGCCCTTTGTAAGAAAATTAGACTGGAAAGTGATATCCCTTTATTAATTGTAAGTGCAAGGCTTGAAGGGGAAAGTAAAATAAAGGGACTTGATTTAGGAGCAGATGATTATTTAACGAAGCCATTTAGTCTGGAGGAGCTTACGGCTCGGATCAACTCCCATTTAAGAAGATACAGACGTTATTTAAATAAACACGATGACCATTTAGCTCGATATGTTCATGGGTTGACGTTAGATTTTTCGAAAGAGATTGCTTATTTAAATGATGGTCCGCTTTCTTTAACGTCAAAAGAGCGGGATTTATTACTCCTTTTAGCTAAAAATCCTTTTCAAACATTTTCAAAAGGAGAGCTTTATGAACATATTTGGCAAGAGAAAGATGTAGACGGGAATAATACTGTGACGGTGCATATTAAAAGTTTACGATCCAAGCTGCATGATGGAACACGTTCAGCAAAATTTATCCAAACGGTCTGGGGTGTTGGCTACCGCTTCATTGGGGAGCCGATTGCATGAAAATTAAGTATTGGCTAATGATCAGCTATTTTATTGTCATGATTTTACCTGTAATGATTCTTTATTTTCTTTACCTAAGCATTAGCAGCTACGATCAAAAGCAAAATTTACTAGAATACATGAATGTCACCAAAAAAATAGATGAAATCGAGTCCGAACTACAAATCCCGTCCTATTACGATATACAACCAATTGACAACTATAAAAATGTATTGAAGTTGACCGATGAAAGTATAAAAATCTCCTTGTATCGTTTTGATGGGGCTTTGTTATTTTCTTCAATAGAGGACTCACTTATTAACAGCTCGAAAACTCCAGACGAATTGTATCAACATTTAAATGAGCTGCAAAAGAATTACCGGACATATTCGTTAAAAAAGCCAGTTTTCCATGATGGGAAATTAGTGGGGATTTACGAGATCACGATTGGACGGAATGATTGGATACAGGGAGTTAATCATCGTACTATGTATCTCTCTATTATATTTATTAGCTTTTTTCTATTACTCTATGTTGTTGTAATTAAGTTATTAAATCGTAAATTAAACCGCCCGCTTTTGTTGTTAAGAAAGCAAATGACAGCTTTTGCAAATGGAGAAACCGTTCCTAGTAATCTAAAAAAAACAACAGATGAAATGGGCGAGCTGGCAGTTCATTTTGAACAGATGAAATCACAAATCGAACAAACAAGGATAGAGCTGCATAAGCAGCAAAAGGAAAAGGAATTTATTGTCGCGTCTTTATCACATGATTTAAAAACACCCTTAACAGTTATACGAGCGTACACAGAAGCCTTACAGAAAGATAAGGGTTTGTCAGAAGATGAAAAGAGGGACTATCGTACAATTTTATTTGAAAAATTAGAGTATATGAAACAAATTATCGATGATTTAACGATGTATACAGCTTTACAGTCCTCACAAGAAAAAATAGAACTTGTTGAAGTGGATGGCGATGAATTCTTTGACATGCTTTTGTCAGGTTATGAAGAGCCATGTGCAAAAAAGGGACTTTTGTTAACAGTCGATCAATGTATTCAAGGCTCCTACGATGTCAACGTTAAGCAAATGATTCGTATAGTAGATAATGTCATGTCAAATGGGATTCGCCATACGGAACAAGGGAATCCCATTTGGCTAGCGGCTGTTTCACAGGAATGTTCATTACCTAAATGGATTTTTCCTCCTTTTTATCAAGAGGTAGAGAAGTGGAGACAGGGTGGAACCGTTATCTTGATTCAAAATCAAGGAAACGCCATTCCAGTGGAACAGCAATCAAGCATTTTTCAGCCATTTGTCCAAGGGGAAGGAGCGAGAGGGCTTGGCGGTAGTTCAGGATTGGGTTTAAGCATTGCTCAAAGTTTAATGGAACAACATAATGGAAGCATCAGGCTATGGTCCAAAGCTGGATATGGGACGTTAGTTGCATGTTGGCTACAAGAAAGGAAGGGTTAAATTTGAAAATAATAAATAGATTCGTAAGCATGATACTTTTATTGGGCTTGTTAAGCGGATGTTCAGAGACAATGACGGCATCTGCCGACGAAATGGTTACTAATGTATTAGACGCTAGCAAAAAAACGGAAAGCTATTACGGAGAAGGAGAGATAAAAGTTTACGAAGGAGATAAACTTACGGGGAGCATGGTGTTTAAAGACTATACAGGTGCAGATGGAAAAAGAAAATATGTAATAGAGGATTTGAAACAACATCAAAAGAGCGTTTCTGTAAATAATGGAGAAAACGTAATCACCTATGAAGAAGGAGGAGATACAGCTTATAGCATGTCTATTAAAGGGATGCCAAGCTTGGGGACTCCAAAAGAACAATTTACACAAATGCTTGAAGCAATCAAAAAAACCCATAGTTATCAAGTAGAGGGAGAGGAAGAGATACTTGGGTTAAAAACACATCATATAAAAGCTAGTGCAAAATCAAAAGACTCTATTTTAGGAGATATGGAATTTTGGGTAGATCAAAAAACATGGTTTGTTGTGAAATCTATTACAAACAGCGGGGAATCACGTTCTGAATTGGAATATAAGAAGCTTGACTTTTCACCTGATTTTTCAGAAAAAACTTTCAAGTTAGACTTGCCGAAACATGTAAAAATAAAGTCGATAGAAGAGGAAAATAAATCGAACATTGGGACAGTGGAAGAAGCAGAAGCCGCATTAGGACAGCCTTTTCTCCTTTTTAATGACCGTCAAGCAAAGCTGGGTCAAATTGTCATAGATGAATTAAAGGGCGAAATTAATCGAACAGAAGTCACAATCTCCTATTTGAACGATCAAAGTGGTTCCTTTACATTATCTATTTTTCCAACACCGGAGGGTGAAGAAATGAAGATTGGAAAGAGTAGCACAAAGGTGCGAGGATTCAATGCGGAAAAGATGGATGAAATCAACAGCATCAGCTGGGATGAAAATGGGCTTCGGTATACCATTATTGTTAAAAATCCAGATTTATCGGTTGATGAAGTAATTAAAATGACAGACCAAATGAAGCTAAGTTCGGAAAAGTAGGTGATGGCATGCTGCCAAGCTTTTGGGAAATTTGTTTGCTGCTATTTATAGGTATTTTAATTAGCGTGTTAGGAATGTTGATTGGAAAGTTTCATAAAAAAGCAGGGTATGTGGTGGAAATCGTATGTGCATTGGGAGTGATTGCATATACATTTTATTATTATCATTTTCCGGGAGGATTCACTTATATTGCCTTTATGGGTAATGGATACGCTTCTTTTGTTTTGCTTACGGTTGGACAAAAAAAATACGATGAACTAAAAGAAGAGCTTAAGCACAATCATGTACAAGAAATCACGCTTTATAAAGATGCAACAAGAATCATGATCGATTTAGCGATTACTCTTGTGATTCTTTTAGGTGGAATTTTATTTCTGATTTTTGGTCCTGAGACTAGCGTATTGAAAATATTAATTGCATTTGGATTTGTTACAGTCGTAACAGAGATGATCAAAAGAATGCTCATTTACAGCCAAGTAAAGGTGTATTTTTCCGAGTTGACAGGGACCTTATATGTTCTAACAAGACTTGAAGCAAGAAAAATGCCAATTAACGAGATAAAACAAATTCAAATCGAATCTTCCGTTGATCTTTTGAAGCTTCATCCGCTATTGACCTTATTTTCATCGAATCAGGATTTTACTACGGGATATGAAAAAGTATTAAGAATTACGTTTCCTGGTGAGATGATTTATTTGACTATGAAAGAATCTGAAAAATGGAAGAGTGTTTTTGAACGGGAAATTTCATTAGAAAATCCAGTGGATAAACCAATTGAAGTTCTACCTTTATTCCATAAGAAAAATATAAAACGATTGCTTGGAAAGCTGTATTTTGCTGTGACAGTCAAAGGTGTTTCTGCCTATTCAGGCTTGATGCTTCTTTTATATTATTTGAAGGTTTCGGAATGGATTATGGCAGCTGCAGGTGTAATGTATTGGATTTATAATATCTATATATCTGATCGTGTATTAAAAGCAGCGATGGATGCAAAGGAAACGACTAATCTAGAAGTGAAAGCTGCGGCAGAGCGGATTTTTCAAAAAGCAGGTATTCCAAAGGTGAAAGTGTATGAAACGGAGTCAACGCAATATAACGGATTAGCAACAGGCATGAATATTGGGCGGGCAATGGTGACCTTAACAACGGCTACGATGAAACTCCCAATGGAAGCGATTGAGGGGATTTTGGCTCACGAGGCAGTCCATGTGAAAAAAAGGGATGTTTTGTGGAGCCAGCTTATTAATGCACTTTTTCTAGGGATCATGTTAATTTTTGTTTTCTCTTTTTATAAGGAGATTCGCATTTTTGTTGAAGATCATAAGACATTTAGTGTTTTCATCATTTGGCTGCTGATGGTTCTTTTTCCAATTTACCGCTCTTTTTGCTCGCAGTGGATGGAAGTGAGAGCGGATCATTTAGGTGCTTCCTTTTTAAATGGAGGTTCTGCACAAATGGCTGAAGCCCTATCGACACTTGCACGGAAGCAGGATGAAGAGGTGAATAAAACGATAGCATTTAGTGTACCCGAAAAGGATAGGAAAAAACCGCTGGATACTCTTGAGCGAGAATCTTGGATTTGGAGAGTGCTAGAATTTCAATTTATGCCTCATCCTCCATTGTACTGGAGAGTGCAATCATTAAAAACTAATCAAAACGGTTGGGGAAAAGGAATTTGGTACAGATGGTTTGTTGATCGAGTGAAAGAATGTGTTACACGATAATACGAAATGAAAGGATGAGATGGTTGAAGCTTGCAAAAGGGTTATTTATTTTAGGAGCTTTTCTATTTCCACTTGGCATTTATATAGCTGGCTTTTCACCATTAGGCATTTTACTAAGTGTTATAGGTGGGGGCTTTATATTATTGGATGCTCGGATTTTGTTAGGGTAGAAGAAGGCGTTCATGGGGAGTGAATGAAATGAATAGAAGGTGAGGATATGAGTCCACAAACTTTATTTTCCATATTTACGATAATTATTATTTGCATGACGGTAATTGCTATTCATTGTGCATTGATTATTGGTTATAAAAAAGAGCAGATTTCTGTACGAAAAACAATTAGTTTTAGCATTATAACCTGTTTGATAGGCTATATAGTGATATTTATTTTGATGCTGATTATAAACTATCTGTTTGAAAAGCTTATGTAATTCGAAAAACTCGGATTATACCAGCACTTAAATTAGGAAGTTCAAATGAGAAAAGAAAAGGTTCATTTTGTTGGTATTTTTTTTAGGTTGTTTTCTCAAAGTTTGTTGTTATTTACGTAAAAAAATGGGAGAAGAAGTACTCAGCAGACTGAATACACGTAGACTCCTGTAGGAATGCGAGAAAGACGAGACCCCACAGGAGCGTATGCGACGAGGAGGCTCGACGCTCGCCCACGGAAAGCGAAGTGTATTCAAGCTGCGAGTTTATAAGAACAATCTATACGAAAACAGCCTTTTTTTAAATCTCCATAAAAAAATGTTTGTCTACAATGTAGTTGAAATCGAATTGGATATATAAACTATATACTCTGGAACGGCATAGGGTATTTAATGATATTTGCCTGTTATCAATAAATGTAACGTATGATAAACTTAGATTATCATAATTTACCAATTAATGTAGTTGATAGGGAATCACTTCTTGTTCAATTATCCAAGAAACATGGAGGCACTTTATGAAAACGATCGCTTATTATATATCTGACTATGGCTATGGACACGCTTCTAGATCTATTGCCATCATACGCGGTTTATTAGAAAGAAAGTCAAACATTCATGTTGTTATTTGTACCTCATTTGCAATCCCTTTCCTAAACCAATCCCTTCCTTCAAAACGTGTTTCTATTCGCAATATCAATACAGATGTTGGGTATTATGTAAATGAACAAACTATCAGACCAGATATAAAGAAAATAAACAAAGAGTATGATTTATTTATAGAAAATTGGACGGAGAAAGTGAAGGAGGAGGAGAATTTTTTAACAGAAAATGAAATCGATTTCGTTATTTCTGATATATCGCCTTTACCATTTGAAGCTGCTTCGAACTTAAAGATTCCGTCTGTCGGCATTTCCAATTTTACTTGGTATACAGCATATGAAAATATCGTAGACACAGCAAAGCTGGATGTTTTCAAAAGAGCGTATGACAAAATGAACCATTTCTTTTTATTAGCTGGGAATAAGGAAAGATCATGGAATGGCAATAAAAAATATTATTCCTTTTATGCTAGAAAGGTTGATGATGAAGAAGTTGTTAAAATAAAGAATGCAGTAAATCCAAATCAAGATAAAAAAATCATCTTCTTTGGATTAGGGATGAAAATAAATAATGTCGATGTTCAGTCACTGCCAATTTGGAGTAGTGAAAATTGTGTGTTTATTGTTTCATCGAATGTAAGTATTAAAAGGGAAAATGTTTTCTCCATCCCAGTGGATGATACCGAATCTCAACATTACATTGCAGCAAGCGATTTAGTAATAAGCAAAGCAGGATGGGGAACCATTAGCGAGGCTGTAGTCAACGAAGTGCCGCTACTAATCTTAAACAGAAAAGAACTAAAAGAAGATCAAAATACGATCCAATACATCAAAGAACATCATTTAGGTGACATAATAGAATGGGATGAGTTTAAGGAATATCAAGTTTCATTCGACAAACAGAGTCAAAGCAAACCAACTATTTTTGTAAATGAAGTAGATAGAATAGTGGAAGATTTGCTGGCTTTGGGGTGACGTATCCCATAAGCCAGCAAGTTGAAGAAATAGGTAATCCCGCGATAGTCGCGTACTTTTCTTATTCACAGGATTCTTTCAATGAGCCAATACAATCCAACCATACTAATTATAGATGAAACAGCATTTACAACCTGAGTTTGCCAACGAATTTTTTTAAGATACCAAATAAATGGAACCAAAATCATAAGGACAACAAGCTGTCCTATCTCCACACCAATATTGAAAGAGAAGAGTGGAAGAATAAATTGATCGCCTAATTTTCCAATTATAATATCAGCAAAACCAAAACCATGTATTAATCCAAAAAATAGTGTAAGGAGCCATCGCCATTTTATTGATTTCTTAAATATATTTTCAACCGCAACATAAACAATACTCAGTGCAATGAGCGGTTCGATGATAGTTCCAGGAATGATGATAATTTCTGCAGCTGCCAACGCTAAAGTTATACTATGACCGATAGTAAAAGCTGTTACTATTTTAAGGTATTCTCGGTATGTTCCACTCGCAAGTAATAGGCCGAATAAAAACAGTAAATGATCAAATCCTGACCAAATATGCTTCATTCCCAACACTAAATAATCCTTAAATCCGAGTATTCCTTCGTTATTGTTTTCTGTAGCCTTATTTTGAGAAGGGCTATTTGCTGTGTTGTCTTGACCTTTAAAAATATTGTCCGTTTTAGTAAATACATGTTCCATCACTTTATCTCCAAAATAAATGGAAGCGTAGTTATGGTGATTCACGTCAATATCATTTAAAAAAATATTGTAGTCCATTTCATACTCTTCAACTGGCTGATCAAATATAAATTCCAAACGAACATTGAACATCGAAAAATTAAATCTGTCCACTTGTTCTATAGTAGTCACTTTGCCTTTCCCTTTTACTCCATTATTTATAACAGTAAGGTTCTTAAGTACAAAGTTTTCTATTTCTGATGTGGATTGGGTAATTTCATTTTCTTTCATATAACCATCATGGTTTTTATCGATTTTTAACAACCCACCAAGAAGATCTGCAAGTAAATATAAATCATAGTTTACTTTATTTCCTTCTATTTTCACTTCAGAATAACCCGTTGAACCTGAATGAGCTTCTGCTTTTGGAGCTTGAAAGAATGACATAGAAATAAATAAGAGGAGGAATATCTTTACTATATGTTTTATTTTCCGGTGCATGTGATGTTTTTCTCCTTTGTTAATGGATTTCTTGGGATTGAAGTGGTATTTATAACAACACTTATGAAAAGCCTTATGATAAGAAAATATAATGGCAATCTTCCATATAACTAACCTTATTGACTTTTTGCTAAGGATTGATGAATGCATTGTAAAGAAATAATAGATTTTTGTAAAATGGCTTGATAGCAATAATGAAGGCGTAGTCAAAGGCAATTTACTTAAGAGTGATCTGGTCAGTTGCAAGGAATGAAAATCTCTTATTACAAATATCCAACAAACCTTTACATAGATTTATAGTATTTTACATTTGAATGAATTGTTATTAACAATTAACCTCTAAAATTATCGGTGAATGCCACCAAGGATAATAAGGAGGAAGCAATGAATAAGCAAAAAGCAACAAAATTAACGAAGCTTATTTTATTTGTTTTTATTTTTTCTATCATTTCAACAAACGTAAGTTTTGCTGTTCCGTCCAAGTTAGTTTTTGCAGAGGAAAAAGGTACGGAGAAAGTACAATCCTCCTATGGTTCACAAGAAGATGATAATCGATACCCTCAGCTGCTTATCACGGAATTGTCGCCAAATTCAAGTGGAGGAGGGTTAGATTATTATGAGTTTTTTGAGGTTTATAATAATTCGAATCAATCACAAACTTTATCAAACTATTCTTTTACATATAAATACACAGACACTGGAGTAGAAAAAAGATTTCAACTTCCTGCTGTAACCATTGAGCCGCAGAAAGCAAAAGTTTTTTGGTTTAATAATGGAAATCGAACGTTAGCTGATTTTAATCAAAACTATGGAATTTCGTTGACAAGTGATCAAGTAATTGCATTTAAGGATGTATTCCCAGGGTTTATAAATGGGGGGAATCGCGCCATTATCATAAAGAATAGATCAGGAGCAGAAATTGTTTCTGCCGGCTATCTTGCTGCTGAAAGTGATAATACAGGTGCCGATATTCAATACAAATATCCATCATCAGGAACGGAAATGGAAAAACATCAAGTATTGGCAGGACCAACGCCAGGAACGATTGATTCTGTTCAAATTCCAGCAAATCCTGTTAAGATTGATCCGATTCCGGCAGACACAAAAGCACCTGTCATTACGTTTACACCTGTAACGAATGCTAATGTTTTCTCACCGGTAAAAATAAAAGCTGTCATTAAAGATAACGTGGCAGACCCATTTGTGACACTTTATTATAAAAAAGAAGGAGACAAAAAATTCACTTCTTTAGCAATGGACGAATCTGCAAAAGGTTCAACGAAGTATTCTGGGGAAATTCCAAGCATGAGTGCAGAATCAAAGATCGTTTACTATATCGAGGCAGCAGATGGTACAAATCATGCTAAAACGAAGAAATATACATTAACTATTAAAAAACCTAAAGTAGATTATCGCAAAATTCCATCCTTTCTTGTAACAGAGTTAGTACCTGATTCTACGAATGTAGGTTCAGGTGATGGGTATGAATTTGTTGAAATCTATAACAATACGGATAAGGACCTTAACTTTAGAGATTATAAGATTCACTACAGAAACGGGATAGACCCAAATACAGATATCATTTGGCCTTCAAGTCCAGATAATGTAGTGATTCCTTCTCGAAAAACACTCGTATTTTGGATGATGAATGGACAAAATGGTGATAAAACAGTCGCGGATTTTAATGCAAATTACAAGACAAAATTAGTGGAAAACAAGGAAATTGTTAAAATATATAGAGATGGAATGGCAAATGGTGCAGCAAAAGGCTTGGCTGTTGCCACCAATTCTAATCAAGAAATCGCTGTTTCTTACTATAATGATGAATTTAATGTAGATGATACCCGCTCAAATAAAGGAATCATGTACACATATCCTGTCGATGGATCTACTAGATTAAAGAAAATAAGTGCAGGTGTGAAAAATGCTACTCCGGGAAAAGTTGAACGAATCCAAGTACCTGAAAAAGTTATTCACATAGAAGAAGATAATGTAAAACCTACTATTAAAAATTTGACTGGGCTGAAAAAAATTGATCAAAAAAATGATATTAATATTGTTGCCGATGCATCTGATAATATTGGCATAAAATCAGTACGATTATTTTACAAAACAAATACGAATAAAAAATATAAGCAAGCCATTTTAGCGGAAAATTTTGATGATTCGATGTATCACTATACGATCCACCCACCTGAAATACTTGGAAAGAAATATGTGGAATATTATTTTGTCGTTTCAGATGGAATGAATAAAGTAACAAGCAATAAATTTAAAGTGAAGATTACAAGGGATCTCAATAATGCTAGCCTTCGTTTAAATGTGAAAAATGGTGATATTTTAAGAGGGGAAAAAATTCTGAAAGGGACATCCAAGACAGATTCACCTGATCATGTGAAATTATCGATTGATAAGTCTGAAGCAGCTGAAAATATATATAAATCCATGGAAAATTCAGCTTATTTCGCTTTTGAAGCGAGTGGAGTGAATACGTTTTTTCAAAATGGTGTAACAATTGGGAATGATATAATCCGAATTTTTGATGACGGTGTGAACGATTGGGACACCATTACGGTCCCTATTGATGCTGACCGTCTTCAATTAGGGGATAATATCATGACAATACGTGCGGGAAATAAAGTATCACCATTCCAATTAGACGTGTTGGAAGAAAATCGTGATAATTTTAAAATACGTAATGTGCGCTTAATATTGCCAAATGGAACCGTAATAAAGGATCCATCACACAAGGATGCAAAAAAATCGTATGATATGGGAGAAAGTCGACCATTTGAAGACTTCACCTTTACGATCCCTGAAAAGCATACACCTTCCAAATCATATAAATGGGATACGATGTCTGTTTCTGATGGAAAGCATGTTATTGGCGTTCAAGATGCGGATGAAAAAGCAAGAGTTTCCGTAAAAGTAGATAACACAGCACCAGTAATAAATACAAACATAAAGAAAGGGAAAGTGTACAAAGGGAAATTTACCATCAATGTAGATGCAACGGATGCAATTGCTGGTATTCAAACGCTTAAAGTTATGTTGGATGAAAAAGAAATTGCCGTTCCATTTCATACAGCGTCATCCAAGCTCTCACCTGGGGAACATAAGTTGACAATTGCAGCTTTTGATAAAGTAGGAAACAAAGCAGAGAAAACCGTTCATTTTTCTGTTGTAAATGAAAATCCGAGTAAGCCTGAGCTTATTTCATCTACTGCAAAAGCAGACGGGAATCCAACTTTAAAGGTAAAAGTAACGGATCCAACAAATGATGCTATAAATGTGTTATTTTATAAAGGTTTCCAATATGATGCATCTAAAACACAATATGTTAAAGCCTATAAAAATGCAGCGGATGTAGAACCGCCAAATACAATGGTTCCCAAAGGTGAACAATCTTTTACTGCGGAAGATATATCGCTTGTCTCTAAAGAAGATCAACAATATTTAATAACAGATTCGAAAACAAAATTCCCTTATCATCGATTTGATGTAACGGTCGATTCTACTGTTGATAAAACCGATGTTGTTGAATTGGTGTGGAAAGGGAAATCTTTAGAAGGCAGAAAAGTATCCATGTATGCTTGGAATCATTTGACCAATAAATGGACGACAATTGATTTCAAAGTTGCTGGCCAAGGAGACTTTGAGTTAAAAGGGACTGCCGAAGTTCGTAAGTTCGTGAAAAACAATAAAATAAATGTATTAATCCAAGATGAAATTCCAATTTCACCTAATCAGTATGATTATACTTTTGTTTGGATGTCTGATACGCAATACTATGCTGACAGCTATCCATGGATTTATGAAAGAGAGACGAACTGGATTGCCGAAATGAAAGAAGAAATGAAAATTAAATATGTCTTCCATACAGGGGATATCGTCGATAAATCCAACCAAGAGTATCAATGGAAAGATGCAGATAAATTTATGAAAGTGCTGGAGGACAATCATATTCCTTATGGTGTACTAGCAGGAAACCATGATGTTGATCATAAAACAAGTGACTATAAACAATTTAGCAAGTGGTTTGGTGAAGATAGGTTCAAGGATAAGTCTTACTATGGTGGTTCTTATAAGAACAATCGAGGACACTATGATTTTATTTCAGCAAATGGAAATGATTATATTATGTTATACATGGGATGGGGCGTTCAGGATGAAGATATACAATGGATGAGTGATATCTTAAAGCAATTCCCAGATCGAAAAGCGATATTAAACTTCCATGAGTATTTGCTAGTATCAGGAACTCGTAGTCCGCTAGGGGATAAAATCTATAATCAAGTTGTATTGCCAAATAAAAATGTCATCACTGTTCTGAGCGGGCACTATCATGACTCTGAAACATTGATTGATCCAATTGACGATAATGGGGATGGAAATCCTGATCGCCAAGTCTATCAAATGCTTGGAGACTACCAAAGTGGCCCTGAAGGTGGTCAAGGATATATGAAATTGCTTCATTTTGATCAAAAAAATAATAAAATAATGGTCAATACGTATTCACCGTATTTAGACGATTATAATTTCTATGATACCAATCTTTTTCCTGAAAAAGACGAGAGAAATATACAGGTAGATCTTCAGCCAAATGAAAAGCGTGTTGCTACCGACTACTTTGCTGTAAATATCTTTACAGATACAGAAATTGGGAAGGATAAAAATGTTCAAAGTGGCGGGACTGCTGAAACAGATTGGAAAGATTTAGCTGGGAATAATCAATATTATTGGTATGCGGTTGCTGAGGATGATTTTACAGGAAGAGCGGTTTCTGACATTTGGACATTTACAAAAGGAGAAATTACGTTGCCGCCTATCCAAGATGCGAACCAATCAGATCCTAGGTCCAAATATAATAAATAGTCAGAAGTAGTTAATGAATGGATAAATGTAAAAAACAGTATCTTCAGGCTGTCGACAAACGCTTGCTTTCTTTGTTATTCGCTTTGAAAGACAAATGTTTTTGATCAGCCTGAAGTTTTTGCAAAATGCTCTTTTCATATAGATTGTTGTTATGTAACCCGCAGCCTGAATACACTTCGCTTTCCGCGGACGAGTGCCGAGCCTCCTCGTCGCTATGCTCCTGTGGGGTCTCGTCTTTCTCGCTTTTCCCGCAGGAGTCTACGTGTATTCAGGCTGCTCAGTGCTTAATCTATGTTTATTATTTTATTCAAAAACAACAAACTTATAGAAAACAGCCTTGCAAAACGAACTTTGTCTTAATTTCCGAATTTTTCAGGTTGCTGAATGGGGAGTTTCCTTATTGTTTTCCTTTCAGCAGAATACATATTATTCTTCACATATTTGTTGATAGATTTCTGGCCTTCTTAATTCAAGATATTGGCTGGCCTCTCTTGATAGGGCAACTTCGCTACTATCAATTTCTGCGTAAATAATGCTTTCTTTATCATCCCCTTTAACAATAACATCTCCATTTGGACTAACAACGATAGATTCCCCTGCAAAATCCATATTTCCTTCCATTCCAACTCGATTGCACATAGTGATAAATAAATTATTTTGCATGGCAGCAATACGTAGTTCCCATTCAAATTTATCTAAAGGCTCCTCTTTCGTATTTGCGGTAGGAATAATAATGAGGTCTGCATTTTGTAAAGCACATATTCGATAGCTCTCAGGAAGATGTCTATCAAAACAAACGATGATTCCTATTCTGCCGATGATTGTGTCATAGACTAAAAAGCCTGTATCAGAAGGATCATAATATTCTTGTTCATGAAACTGATGGGCATCCGTGATATGGACCATTTTTGAGGAGCCCAAGATATGACCAGTATGATCAATCATAAGAGAAGTATCAAACTTTTTATTATTTTCTTTCAGGTATATATTAGGAACAGCCATAATATTAAACTTTCGGCATGTTTCTTGCATTTTTTTAATCTTTTCATCCTCAATGGAAAGTAAGAAGCCTGATGTATCGACACCTCTATATTGTGGGAAAAAAGGACTAAGTTGCAATTCCGGAAAACAAATCAATTGTGCCCCGTTTTTAGCGGCCTCTTCTATTAACTGTAATGACTTATTAAAGTTACTTTCAATACTTTCATTCATTTTCATTTGGGCTAAAGCAATTTTCAATTTAAGCACCTCATTTATTTTTTAAGTTTTTTACAGGACTTTAAAATGTAAGTTATGAAAGTAGGTATATGAAAAAAGCCCTTAATGATCCTTTTTGCAGATTTTTGTATGGAAAAGGGGACGGAGCTACGCCAATTTTAATGGAACAATACGAATAATGTTGCTTCCATAGTTTGTTTTTAATCCTTATTAAGGATAGAGTTGCTCCGCTCGCGCCGCCTTTATTAGGTTAGAGTCTGCCTTTTCCTTGTTAGATGGATTGATAAACCGGATTCATATAAATCTCTTGCATATAAACAAATAAAAAAAGCCATTATCCATCATTTTATCATATTTGCCAAGAGTACCCCTTCTTCAAAAACAAATGTTTTAAGGAGGGGGTGAATTGTTTTTTTTTTTTTTTTTTAGAATATTAAGAATTTTTTCTTTTAAAAGTGTGAATACAAGACATTCGTACTTATCATTTGGTGAAATATACTTACAAACATATGTTTGAGTAGGTGGAAAATATGAAGGAGGAAAAAGAAAAACAATACAAAACACATCAAATTTGAATTAAAAAAGGACATTGTATGTATTCTTATTTTAAAAGTTCTTGTATGAATGCAAATGTACAACACGACTAACTTTTATTACCGACAAGTGTATACAAGTTTAACTCAAAATAAAGAACTGCAACCGCTTCAAAAAGAAGTGTTAAAGTTAATTGAAAAGAATATCGGTAAAATGAATGATGTTCAAAAGGAAGCTTTCGAAAAGAAGGCTGCTAAAGAAGAAACAAAGCCAAAAGAAATGGAAGAAACATTTCTTCCACAGCCCAGTCAAACGGAAGAAGAGGTTCTAGCTGTTAATTCAGGTGGTGATATCCATCTTCACTTAGCAGAATTAATAGCAAATAAACGCCTAATTAATTGGATGAATATCCTTAGTGAACAAATTCTTTGGTTAGGTACAAAAGCAATTGCCATTCCTGGGAGGCTAGAGGAAGTTATTGCTGAGCATGCAAATATTATTAAAGCGTTTAAAAATAAAGATAAAGAAGGGGCCTACAAACATACGATCGAGCATCTAGAAAAAACGAGAAGTGCTATTTTAACCAATTTTAAAGATTGATTTTATTGATAATACTTTGTTAAAAAATCGAGCTAACAAACTTATATTTCTTATGATATTTTTAAATGAAACGAAGCATGAACTTTCGATAGAAGTATAATATATTAAAGTCAGGTTTTCACTATGTGGAGAGCCCGACTTTATTAAAGGGCCCCTCCGTTTTATAGTGCACTGTCATCCCCTAAATTTTATGCAGAATAGAAATCCAAATGGAATTTGGTATAATATTCATATAAATGAATAAGGAGTGATCTGATGCAAAATGACATAGTTCAACTGATCACTGAATTTTTAACCCGAAAAATAAATCCTTCTTTTATTATTGTTTTTGGATCGTTTGCAAAGAACACAACACATAATGGCAGTGATATTGATATAGGTTTTTATACGAAATCCAAAGTAGTCACTAAATACGAGATTTTTATGATAGCTCAGGAATTAGCAGCATTATTGAAAAGAGAAGTAGACTTAGTGAATATTGCAGAAGCTTCTACCGTTTTTCAGGCGCAAATATATACGACAGGTAAAGTCATATTTTCGAGTGATGAAATGTTACGGATGACAGAACAAATGAAGGCTTTAAGCATGTATGCAAAATTAAATGAGGAAAGAAAAGATATACTTAATAAAGTAGATGAAAGCGGGACTATCTATGAAAAATGATGTGATTTTAAATAAAATAAGTGTGATAGAACGCTGTAAAAATCGTATTATGGACGTATATGAACAGAATCCGCAAAACTTGATGGATTATACGAAGCAAGATTCCATTGTTTTAAATATACAACGTGCTTGTGAAGCGTGTATTGATCTAGCGATGCATATTGTTGCGGAAGAACGCCTCGGCCTGCCTCAAACTAGTCGAGATGCATTTGATATGCTGGAGTCTCAATCTATTATTACAAATGAAATAGCAAACAAAATGAAAGCAATGGTTGGATTCCGAAATATTGCTGTGCATGACTATCAGACAATTCATCTTGAAATATTGCAGCAAATCCTAGAGAAACATCTCGACGATTTTACGATCTATACGAAACAAATTCTTCAATATTAACAAAGTAGAAAAAATCTCATAACATGTTGCAGGATAGTTAAAACACTGCAGCCCAATTGTTAGACACTGCTAACAATTGGGCTGCAGTTCGAAAAATAATCAAATCTAGTATAAATTCAGACATTCTAGATTTAACCTTTTTAAACTTTTATCAATCACATCTCCATTAACAATTCCGAATTTAGAAGCAATCATTGCTTTTGTTGTTCGCTTATAAAAAGTTAATGCCTTGCTTATTAACCTTTCATTATGTCCATTTCCGTACATATCTGCCGTATCCAAAAAATTTATTCTATAGTCAAGTGCATAAGTGAATAGTATAGATGGCTTCTTTTTCATCTGCTGTTCCGTATGATTGACTCCTTCCCATGCAGCCTAATCCAATCTCAGAAACCTCCAAATTCGAACTTAAAAATCTTGTTTTTATTTTATAGCCCGTCTTTGTCTATTCGTTTTGTCATAATATTGGAAACCAAGTTAGCCATCTGATTTCTAGGCAATAATTTTGGCAAAAGAACTGATGAAAAGATGTTCTGCTTCCCGTCAATCACACTGATTTTTTGCTTTTTAAGTCCTTTGAATGTTGTTTGAACGACATCTGAGGGTGTTCGTTTAATTCCAAAGGAAACTCCGCCATTACTGAAAAAGTTAGTATCTGTTGCTCCTGGGCAAACAGCAATAATGTCAAATCCATGTTGACGATATTCTTTGTTTAATGCTTCTGTAAAAGACAGAACAAAAGCCTTGGTAGCAGCATAGATGGACATATAGGGGATAGGGTGGAATGCAGCTGTTGAAGCAATATTAATAATCGTGCCTCCTTTTTTATTTTTTAATCTCTCTTTTATAAAAAGGTAGCATAAATCCATTACCGTAACCGAATTAAGCATTATTTGTTCGTGTTGATGCTGAAAATCGATATTTGTTAATCTTCCATTTGTCGCATAGCCTGCATTATTGACTACTATATCAATTTCGATTTGTTCTTGTTCAAGATAGTTGAAAATGTGATTAGCAGAATATTCTTTGGATAAATCTAGGGCAATAATATGAACTTGAATGTTATATTGTTCTATTAACAAGTTAGACAATTTTAAAAGTTTTTCTTCCGATCTGGCCACTAGCACGAGATTAAAGCCTTTGCTGGCATATTGTTTTGCAAACTCTTCTCCAATTCCAGAAGAAGCACCTGTTACCAATACATATTTCTTCATTTTCTCTCCTCCAATATTACATGTTGTAACATATATGTTTAGACATATAATAGGTGAATGAAAGATATATGTCAAGGCATATATTATGTTATACTTCTCCTATAAGGAGTGATTTTGTTGGAGGCAGTAGATAAATTACGTTACTTAATTCAATGTGTTCAGAGGGAAGGGAACCAACGATTTTCTAATCTTTTAATAAAAAATGGACTCGATCTTACACCGAGTCAGAGTGAGGTTATTACGGTTTTAGCCAAATTTGGCCCAATGTCCATTGCTGGGTTAGGAGATTTATTATTATGTAACTCTCAGCATCCAAGTCGTCTTGTACAGCGATTGATAGATAAGAATTTCATAAAGAAAGAAGCAGCTCAACATGATAATAGAAAAACGATTATTTCCTTAACACAAGCTGGAGAAGAATTGACGAGGCAAATACGGGAAGTAGAAAATATATTTAACAATGAAATCGTGGAGAAAATGAATGCCATAGAAAATTTTACTGTTGAAGATCTCAACTTTTTGCTTTCAGAGCAAATTAAAGAAACGCTTAGTGAAGAGAAGATATCTAGAAGATTTTAGAATAATAAGTCCTTAGAATCTAAGAACTAAAGGTTTGTTTTACCTTCATCAAGATGGATAATGTTTTTTAGTTCCGGGAATCTCTGAAGGTACTGGAGTTGATAATCAAGGAAAAGCGGATGTTTGTCTTGTAGGGAATACAAACATCCGCTTTTTTCTACTATTCTAAATTTGCATGTTTTCCATACATCGTATTAGAATCAAGCCCTTTTTTCTCCATGAATTTTAAAATAACACTGTCTAAAAAGAGCAATAAAAGTTGTTCAAATAGTGAGCCCATTGGTTGGATTGTTTGGAAGCTGCTGTCCGTTTTATCTTTTGGTGATCCTGGAAGTTTTACAGAATGATCTGCAAGGATTCCGATTGTGGATTCAGGAAAAATAGTAACAGCAATTACTTCTCCACCAATATTTTTGGCTTTCTCTGCTATGGAAACAAGTCCTTTAGTTTCTCCGGATCCAGTTCCTATAATTAAAAGATCTTCTTTTTCGAAGTTAGCGGTCACTGTTTCTCCTACAACATAAGCATCAATGCCCATGTGCATCATACGCATTGCAAATGATTTGAGCATTAATCCGGATCTTCCAGCTCCCGCTACCAACACTTTTTTAGCAGTCATGATGCTGTTCACCAGCTTTTCAGCATCATGATCAGAAATAAGAGTTGCACCGTGATTCAGCTCTTTAAGCACTTCTTGCAAAAAGTCTGTTGTTTTCATAAAAAATTATCCTTGTGCAATTAGTTCTTTAAATTGAGATGCTGTTTCTTTTATGTTTTCTTGACCTGTAATTCCTCCACCAACAATAATTAAATCAGGCTGAGCTGCAATAACTTCTGATAATGTGTCTAATTTAATGCCGCCTGCAACAGCTGTTTTGGCTTGTTTTACAACACTTTTAATTGCTTTTAAATCGTCAAAAGAGTTTTTGCCTACAGCTTGAAGATCATAGCCAGTATGCACACAAATATAATCTACTCCTAATTCGTCCAACTCTTGTGCACGTGTTTTAATATCTTTAACAGCAATCATATCGACTAGGATTTCTTTTCCTTGTTTTTTTGCTTCTGCAACAGCACCTTTAATGGATTCGTCTTCTGCAACAGCAAGAATGGTAACAATATCAGCTCCAAATGAACTAGCTTGGCTTACTTCATATCCAGCAGCATCCATAATCTTTAAATCCGCTAATACTTTTGTATTAGGAAATGCTTCTTTTACTTCTTTCACAGCACGAAGTCCTTCGTTTATTACTACTGGTGTACCAATTTCTACAATATCAACATACTCTTGAACTTGGGATACAACCTCGATTGCTTGTGGAATATTTACTAAATCTAATGCTAATTGTAATTTCATTGCAGTACACTCCTTATTATTTTTTGTGTTTAGCTTGTAATAGAAGCTAACATTTAGTGACATATTTTCTGTACAAGATTGATTATACGGCTTATAATTTTTTTAAGTAAGTACGCACTTTTATTTTAGATAGTGTTTTAAAGTATACTATGTGAGAATAAAGGAACGGGAGGTTTTCTAATGGGACGTATGGAGAATAAAGAATTTAACTGTGAAAAAGAACTTACCTTAAGCATTATCGGAGGAAAGTGGAAGATGTTGATTCTTTGGTATTTGGGTAAAGAAGGAACCAAAAGGTTTGGAGAATTAAAAGCACTAATTCCAGAAATTACACAGAGGATGCTTGTCAATCAATTACGGGAGCTTGAAGAAGATCTTATCGTTCAAAGAGTCGTATATCCGGTTGTACCTCCAAAAGTAGAGTATTCTCTTACGAAAGAAGGAGAAAGTTTAATGCCAATTTTGGATAGCATGTACAATTGGGGGAAAAATTATATGGAAACGGTGCTTGATGCACCGCCATCCATTAAAGAAATACGATAGCATGAATTTTTGGTGAAATGAAAGAATCTAATAATTTTCTGTAAGCATAAAGAAGAGAGGCTTTCCCAAAAGGTTTTAAAACGACTTTTGAGACAGCCTCTCTTCTTTATTCTTTTGTATAAATGGAAATACAGCATAACAATTTTTAATACTAAAATTATGTTTTAATGTAAAAATATATCATTTCAAAACAAGCTGGATTTAGATAACACTTTATATTTTTTCAACGTTATATACAGATCGTTCACTTTGCACATTCCCGGTATTTAACAATTCATATGGCTCAATTAGGGCAACATAAGCTTCTTCTTCAACTACCGGCATATGTTCTACTCCTTTTGGGATAACAACCAATTCGCCCTCATTCAAATGTATATCATCCTGATCTTTTAATTTTATTTTCATTTGTCCTTTAATAACTAAAAATAATTCATCAGATTCGTCGTGGTGATGCCATATGAAATCACCTTTTAATTTTACTATTTTCAATGCTGAATCATTTACATTTGCAATACTCTTAGGCTGATAATACTCTTGAATCAGATCAAATTTGGACATAAGGTTTACCTTTTCAATCACTGTTATCCCTCCAAAACTATTAGTCATTTAAAGTATAACATAACAAATACTGTGAATGTTAACACCATCCAGAAGAGGGAATAAAATGAAACAAATGTTTTCTAGTTAAGCCCAAGTCCTTGCTATAAAAGGGATTAATTTATAAAATCATATTAAAGTTATGAAAGTATGGAGCTATCAACAGCTGTTATTAAACCATAACAAATCGTAACATTTGGTTTGGTTATGGAGGGTTGATTGCTCTCCAGCTTAAGTGAGTGTAGTCTCTCGAAAGAAAGATAGCACGATGAACTACGTTGAAGGGGTTCGGTAAAAACACACCTGACGGAATGTATCCGATGAGATGTTCTTTCAGTCTCCTGATCTGTGAGTGTTGAGGAAGAAAGCTAACCTAGGTTATGGAAGCGAAACACCAAAAACACATGTCCGCCCTTTGACTTTAGCAAGAAGGAAAATACCCTTTTGGAGGTTGGTCAGAGATGACTTCTTATTGCTTTGTACTAGACTTAAACGGTCAACGTTTGAGCCCGACAAAAGAAAACAAAGGCTGGTACTTAATTCGAAAAAATCGAGCGAAATTAGTAAACAAGTTTCCAATGGTGATTCAATTATTAAAAGAGATTCCACTTGAGCAAATAGATAAAACACCGGTTGCACTAGGTATTGATGATGGAGCTAAGTATACGGGAATTGCTTTGGTTCAAGATGGTGCAACCAAAAACAAACCGGTGTTCAAAGGGACGATCGAGCATAGACAAGATGTGAAAGACAAGATGGGTGTAAGACGGGATATCGAAAATACAGAAGATCGCATAAAAAATATCGAAAAGAACGATTTGATAATCGCTGTGCATCGAAAAGAAAAGGAAGAATTCCCCCTAGTATTAAACAAAAGAAAGAAGCCGTACTTTGTGTGATCAAAAAATTAACGCAATGGTGCCGAATGAACCATATTTATTTAGAGGATGTGCAAATCGATATTCGAGCATTAAGTGAAGGGGAAAAACTATACCGATGGCACTATCAAAAATCAAACCGTTTAGATGAACATTTACGAATTGCTGCTCTCATGCGTGATCAGTATACATGTCAAAGCTGCGGGAAAACCGATTGCAGGTTAGAGGTTCATCACATTACACCTAGACGTTTAAATGGAGCTGATTCGATTTTAAATCTTATTACTTTGTGCAGTTCCTGTCACGATCAGATTAACGGGGAAGAAATGGAGCACGCCGAGCGATTCTATGGCATCATCGGCGGAAAAAAGATCGATTTTAAAGCGGCTATGCATGTGATGCAAGGGAAAAAGCATTTGCGGACAGAACTAAAAAAAGTGGCTCCTTTAACACTCACGACCGGAGGAGACACAGCGAATAAACGGATTGATTGGAATATTGAAAAGAGTCACAGCAACGACGCCATTGTAACAACAAATTTAGAGGTCACTAGGCATAAGTGTGAAATAAAGGACTGGGTTATTAAACCAATGCGTAGAGAGAGCAAAGCTAAAACGAAAGAAGTGGAAGGCTTTAAGCATCGAGATTACGTTTGTTACACCAAAAGAAATGGCGAAAAATATGTTGGTTTTATAACCGCTTTATACCCAGAAAGAAAACAGTTTAATATGACAACAATAGATGGGAAGATTCTGAAAAGGTATGGGATAAAACCTTTAAAATTAATTTGGAGATTTAACAAAATTTATTGGTATTAAAACACGGAAAAAGGAGGTGAATCCTGGTCAATTTAATAGGTTTTGGGTATGAATTGTTATACTTTAATATGACCAGGGACTCTTATGGGAAAATGCAATATAGATCATTCTTACGAAGATGTAGTTAAAAAGCTAGAGAGTCAACAAAACTTACTACCCGAAGTTTTAGTTGAAGATTTATATAGCTTTCTAAAAAATAATCAATCACAGCAAATGTTAAACGAACTATTTCATCTTTTAAAAAAATACGATTTAGCATCTGAGGAAGAACAGAATAAAAGAAATAAAGAATTAATTCTGCTTACAAGCTAAATACAAGATTTCATCATCATATAATAACTGGCAGTATGAATGCTACTTCATATAAATTGACAATATAGACCTAAAGTGCACTTTTTTCAAGGGTTTCTCTTCTTGAAGTTCATTACTACCTGAAAGGAGTATTATGAGGTTCTTTCTATTTTGGGGTATATCAACGATGTGTGGTGATTTTTTTTATAGGGAAAAGTAAATTTTTAAAGGCAGTAGAAGTAACCAAAAACGTGCTACATGATTTTATTTTTATGTGTGAATCTCGTTCAAAGCCAACCTATTTTACACGACAAGGAAAAAATAAGTTGGCTTTTATCAGCACTATCCTTTTTATGCTAAATTTTGTAAAAAAGAGTTTTCAGATAGAGCTAGATGACTATTATAAGCTTATTGGTAGGATGCCCAGATGAAAAAAATTACATTTCATCCGCCCGGGCATCCTATTGCCTTTTTTATGATTCTATTTATGGGATACCCTTTATTTAAAAGAAATACCTCATTTGTTTGGAGAGGTGTCCGCTCGACTCCTACGGGATTAGCGAGAAAGACGAGACCCCACAGGAGCAAAGC